>NZ_CAXAOQ010000002.1:0-267018 GCF_963970575.1 Pseudomonas sp. EA_65y_Pfl2_P74 | reverse complement strand
GCGCCGGGAAACCTCGGCCATCGACAGGTTCAGCGGGGGAAGCAGCATCTTAAGTAATGCGGCTCTGCGTTCAGGTGAATAGTACGGCACGACCAGTCTCTTTCCGCCCCCGATATGCTTTTTTTGGAAAAACCGGAGAGGCGACAACTATCCTGACACCGGGGGGCGGGAGGGGGATAAGTGCATTTTCATGCTGTTTTTTTTTCATGACTGGATTTTTTACTGAAGGTTTGAGGTTGCTTCACCATCCGTTCGCACTTGACCCGATCCGCAATTTGCATTGGATTTGACAAGCACGTTTCGAGGTTATGACCGGCAGAAACCGGCCAGAAGCAGACCATGGACACGCAGCTAATACGTCAGTAACGTGCAAAATAATATGCCGCTTCCCCCCTTCTCAATGTCGCGGTCACAGACTCGATTTTTTGATTGCTCAAAGGATTACGTATGAGCATGGAATGTTATGCCAAAAGTCGTACGATATTTCAAAGTTTAACTATAGGAGTAATAAGGTGGAAATCAGGATTGATATATTGGATTGTCCAACTGACAAGGATAGAGGAGTTCTGAATAATAGGTTTTCAGAACATCTTCGAATTCAATATCCAAATTTACCGCCAGAATCGGAAGATAAAATATTTATGGTCGTTGCACACGATAAAACAGGCGATTACATTGGTGCAATAAGCTGTAATTGTTACTGGGATGGCTTAGAGATTGACACCTTTTGGGTCAAGGAATCTCATCGTGGTAAAAAAGTAGGATCTATGCTTTTGGAAAAAGCAGAAACGATTGGTGCCAACAATGGGGCAGTTGTTGCATTCTTAAAAACCTTTGATGCTAAACAGTTCTATGAACGGCATGGGTATGAGGTTTACGGTGTTCTTGAGGATCGCCCTATCGGGACTAGCCTGTATCATTTAAAGAAGCGGCTAGTAAAACATGCATGACAGTTGGCTAAAACCGTTCGCTTCGCTGAATGGGACGGGCTAAAGCCCGCCCCTTCCAAATGCTGGTCGAAGTCCGATTTGGGTCGAATAGCGACCACCACTCATTGTGACTGATCCACCCTTGTCCTCCCTGAACGTGGAGGACAAGCCATGAACACTATTGCTACATACAGCCATCAGCCTTGGAACAAGGGAAAGATTGTCGGGCAGAAAGCCCCGCTCCGAGTCAGAGATATCTGGGCAATCCGAGTAAGACTCCAGCTTGCTGAGAAGACACGAGATTTGGCGCTTTTCAACTTGGCCATCGACAGCAAGCTACGTGCTTGTGACTTAACCAAGCTGCGAGTACGAGACATCGCTCATGGGGAGCGCGTGTCGTCACGGGCCATCGTGATGCAGCAGAAAACTCAACACACAGTGCAATTTGAAATTACTGAGCAAACCCGAACTGTTGTGGAGGCTTGGATGCATCAGGCCCACCTCCGCAGTGAGGACTTCTTGTTTCCTACCCGGTTGCACGACTCAGAACATCTCTCCACCAGACAGTACGCTCGGATAGTCAACGCGTGGGTAACAGCCATTGGCCTTGACGCAACGATGTACGGTACTCATACGCTACGGAGAACCAAAGCATCGCTGATTTATCGGAGGACGAAGAACCTGAGAGCTGTTCAACTCCTGCTTGGTCATACGAAGCTTGAAAGCACCGTCAGATACCTGGGAATCGAGGTCGATGATGCCTTGGAAATGGCGGAACAGACGGAAGTTTAACCACCCGTTGCGACGGTCGATGCTAGACCGTCGCGATCCGACCCATTGCAGACGTTCCAGACAGGCTGCTGTTGGCCGATAGACTGAATCAGGTGTCGCCTAGCAGCATGATATGAGTAGCATGGACATCCTCTGTTCGCATGAAACCGCAGTGCAAGTAAAACGCGTCTCCTTCGGACGTATCGGTGGAAAGTCGCACGTTCTGAAAGCGAAGAGTGGCATGTGCAACCAGCGCTTTGACTAGCGTTTGACCCACGTGTTGCCCCCTTGAAGAAGCTGCGACGTAAACCCGTCGCAACCTTGCCGTATTAGTCTCGCCATATGGATCAACTGAAAGGCCTCCGATGCCTAACAGTTGCTGGTTGAAATACGCCGCCATAAGGCATTCTCCGGGTGCATCGAAGCGATTCGCTCCGGAGTGCCAGTCGGCAATCAGCCGAGTGAGAAACCTGAAACCCTCTCCAACTGCCTCTTTTTCCAAGACTAGAATCTGTGGCGGCAGGTGCGTGATCTGATAAATCTCGACTTGTTTCATGCATCCTCCTTGATTCGGTGTGAAACCGTTTTGGCTGGTCTAGGATCTTCGTGTGCGCTCTATGAGGGATGCAAGTGGCAGTTATCGACCCGTAATGGACATCCGGGTAAATAGAAAACTCGTGAATCAGCTTCTGATCCAGAGCATCGTCTGCACCGTAATATGCGGATGACTTTCTAGCGGCTCCCATTCATCCATGAAAGCAAAACCCTGCCTGAGATAGAAGTTCGAGGCTCTGGCATTGTCGGGTGATACATCGAGAAAAACGCGATCAAATCCTTCCGCGGTAGCGCGAGCTTTCACGACTTCTACCAGCTGAGTTGCCACGCCAGAGCCCCGTGCAGCAGGTTCAACCCACATCCCGATCAAGTTAAAGCGATGCGTGCTACTGACTGCGGCACCAATCATTCCGACAGGCCTGTCTTTCTCGAATGCCAGCCAAAATGCTGTTCCGGTTGATGAGGCTCTTACTTTCCACTGCTCGTCAGTGTAAGCGGCGGCAGTTTGATAACTGACACCAAATGCCGTTGGCGTGTCCAAAAGCGCGGCGAGTCGTACTTTCCTCAATAGCATCCAGTCTTCTGTTCCCGTCGATCGAATGTCCATGATCTTCCTTGATGGATTAGCTTCACCTCAACTTCTCACAAGGAAGTGTAGGAGCAACCAGGCTCGCGTCGCGTACGTCCGCTTCTGGCCGATTTCTGCCTGTCGCCACCGTCAGTTTTGGGTTTTGGGCTTTGGGTCCAGACTGTGTGAAAACCTCCAGCACCTATTGAAACCTCGAAAACGGGTCAAGAAATCGCGCGCCTACATGAAATCCCGGCCTATGAGACTGTCGATAGATTTCAGATTTTGCGTAGAAGCGCAAACGTCAGTTTTGTCTTGAAGGGTTCACACAGCCTAGGGCGTTCTCTGCCCGTCGCCACCGTTTATTGTGCGGCCTGTGAACAGGGGGAACAGAACAGATACGGGATAGAAACGGGAAAAAACAACCTCAACCCTGGAGGCTCGAACATCAAGTAATGCCTACACCCCTCAATTTAAAAGGGCTTAACCGTCACTCCACAAAACCAGAATAAGTGATTGGAAATCACCAGCATGGAAAAGCGTCCGTATTCAGAGTGCGCAGGATACCGCGAAACAGATGCCGGGCCTGAGCGAGATACATGGACGAAGGCCTGCGCACAGGAGATAGCGCCAGCCAGCTGACACCAACATGCTTTTCAGAAACGCCCTACAGAACACCTCAAGTCCTTGTAATACAATTTCAGGTCGACTAAAGGAGTGTCAAAAAATGGCCAACCACGGATATATGTCCATCACCGGTAAAACTCAAGGTTTGCTTTCAGCGGGCTGCTCAAGTCCAGACTCTATTGGCAATAAATATCAGGCAGGACATACAGACGAAGTTATGGTGTTGTCTTATAGCCACAACATGGCCAATATCGGAAACATTAATAAGCCGACACACAGCCCTCTCATCATAACTAAAAACGTCGACAAATCCTCACCACTTCTCGCTCAAGCACTATCAACCAGAGAAAAAATAGACTGCACGATCAACTTTTATCGCGTGTCCTCCTTTGGCATACAGGAAAAGTTTTATTCCATCTCGATTACTGGCGGTGTTATTGCCGATCTGACGCTTGAGATGCCTCACTCTATTTTGCAAAACGATGCAGAGCCGCAGGAACACCTGGCTATTCGCTATAGGGAGATCACCTGGGTACACCACTCAGCTGGAACCAGCGGCCACAGCACCTGGGGAAACGAGGCGTGAAACCAATAAGTGAATGCAAACCCGGTAGTTGCGATTATTGGCTTGTCAGTGAAGCCGCAAGAAGACTTGGAAGCCAAGCCTGCACATTAGGTGCCAGGCACATTAAGGACGGCACGCTACGCTTGCAATTTGGTCGAGAGGTTTCTTACTACGCCAAAAGCATTGTTGATGCAGTTGCGCAGGGTGAAAAAAGTCCCGAGCAGGCTCTAAAGGATCTCAGGAATGAACAGAGCAGCCTTCTAAGCCAGTCATTGGAGGTTGCTCAAAAAGGCGTGGGAGCAATTGCTGGAGCGCTCCAATTTGCAGCAGGCGCGGGGATCTGTTACGGCTCCGCGGGCACACTTTGTCTACTCGCAGGTACCCCTTTGATGCTTCATGGGGCGAATAACGTATATGAGAATGGGCGAAATTTGTGGGAAGATCGCTCAGATACGCAGGGGCCAGTCAGAAAAGGTTACCAAGAGGCTGCAAAACTGGTAGGCACCGGAGAGCCTGAAGGAAATATGGCATATGGAGTCGTTGATTTAGGGCTTTCCGTATATGGAGTTGCCGGTCAAGTGTTAAAGCCTGATGCATGGCGATTGTTTGGATATGTACGAGCTGATTACGTACGCGGGTATGAAAAAGCAAGTAAATCAGCACTGTCTTTTGAGGCCATCTCAAACTCAATAACAATAAACTCAATATACAAGGAGAAAAAAAATAGTGATGAGTAGCCAACCACTTACAACAACACTATACTCACTTGTTTCTTTAGTAGCATTTTGGATTTTTTACTTAACAGCAAAAAAAATTTCAGGACCCAATCTTAAACCCGGAATGTTTTGGTTCTTTTTTGCATTACTCATGCTTTGGGGGGCAATACAACTTAACGTTGCTCGCTATGGCTACATCTTATTCATCCCTTCATCCAAAGACACTATTGAAAACAACTACATGATTCGATGGATTGCCTTTGCAAGCGCCATACTTCAAACGCTTTGCACGCCAAGCAAAGAAAATAAAAAACACTGATTCTCAAGTAGTTACATTAGAGACTAATCAATCTCGTCGATCATAATTCGACAACGCTCAGGCACCACCAGTGACAATCCATACCAAGAGACCAAGACCTGCCAGAAACACAGCCCCCCTCATTGGACCAGCCGCAGCGCTCCCACAGGATCTGGTTTCACTTCAGAGCCACACTTCCAAACGACAAACCCGGCACTTGGCCGGGTTTGTCGCCTCTGCGTCTTGCTTACTTTGCGACAGAACCCGCCGCGTGCAGCGCCTGCTGCGCACCGCGTTTGTTCTTGATCACATAGCAGACCCACATGAACACGACCCACACCGGAATCGCGTACACCGAGATCTGGATACCCGGGATCAGCAGCATCACGCCGAGGATGAACGCGACGAACGCCAGGCAGATGTAGTTGCCGTACGGATACCACAGTGCCTTGAACAGCGGCGTTTGCTTCGTCTTGTTCATGTGCTGACGGAACTTGAAGTGCGAGAAGCTGATCATTGCCCAGTTGATCACCAGCGTTGCCACAACGAGCGACATCAGCAGTTCCAGCGCATGCTGCGGGATCAGGTAGTTGAGCAACACCGCCACCAGCGTCACCGCCGCCGAGGCCAGGATCGAACGCACTGGCACGCCGCGCTTGTCGATCTTCGCCAGGGCTTTGGGCGCATCACCCTGCTCGGCCATGCCCAGGAGCATGCGGCTGTTGCAGTAGGTACCACTGTTGTAAACCGACAGCGCAGCGGTCAGCACGACAAAATTGAGGATGTGGGCGGCGGTGTTGCTGCCGAGCATCGAGAACACTTGTACGAACGGGCTTCCACTGTAGGAATCGCCGTTTGCGTTGAGGGTTTCCAGCAGGCTGTCCCACGGGGTCAGCGACAGCAGGATCACCAGAGCGCCGATGTAGAAAATCAGGATCCGGTAGATCACTTGGTTGATTGCTTTCGGGATCACGGTTTTCGGTTTATCGGCCTCGGCTGCGGTGAAACCGAGCATTTCCAGGCCGCCAAACGAGAACATGATGATCGCCATGGCCATCACCAGACCACTGACACCGTTGGCAAAGAAACCACCGTGGGACCACAGGTTGCTGACCGAGGCTTGCGGGCCGCCATTACCGCTGACCAGCAGGTAGCTGCCCAACGCAATCATGCCGACGATCGCCACGACCTTGATGATCGCGAACCAGAATTCGGCCTCCCCGAATACTTTGACGTTGGCCAGGTTGATGGCGTTGATCAGCACAAAGAATGCAGCAGCAGAAACCCACGTCGGGATGTCGGGCGCCCAGTAGTGGATGTACTTGCCGACCGCCGTCAGCTCCGACATGCCCACCAGAATGTACAGAATCCAGCAGTTCCAGCCCGACAGGAAACCGGCGAAACCGCCCCAGTATTTATGCGCGAAATGGCTGAAGGAACCGGCCACCGGCTCTTCGACAATCATCTCGCCAAGCTGGCGCATGATCATGAAGGCGATGAAGCCGCAGATGGCGTAGCCGAGGATCATCGACGGCCCGGCGGATTTCAGCACCCCGGCCGAGCCGAGGAACAATCCGGTACCGATCGCGCCACCGAGGGCGATCAGTTGAATGTGGCGATTTTTCAGGCCGCGTTTCAGCTCGCCTGATTGTGAGGGTTGTCCACTCATGAAAAAGGTCTCACGCAAGGTTTGATGATGTTCAGTAGACGTTGCTGCAAGGTTGCGATTTCAAGCAGCCCCGATCAAACCCCAGCGCAGGCACCAGGAGTTCAGCTTTTTTACAACGGTCATGCGTCACCTGTTTGTTTTTATCTGTGACGAAATCGAACCCGACACGCTTGTGACGCGGCGGAGTGAACAAGGCAGATAGCCTTGAGATTTGCGCGATTACGCAGAGGGTCACAGTTAAAACGCGGCGCATTGTACACCGCTAACCCCCTGCTGCCAGACTCCGCTGGATCAGCGTGTCGGTTGCCGGGATTGCACGTGTCCGCCTCGAGTCGCAAGGGCGGCTGCAAAAAATGAGTCAGGCCGTTGCAGGCCATCGACGGGGACGAGTGGAAAACCGTCCCACGGTGAGAGGTGGAAATCAGTCACGGCGTTCATTGCGCCTCCTTGTTGTTATGCGCCTGCACGACAGGCATGGAGCGCATCTCACCCTTCAAACGCCGCTGAAACAAGCGGGCCAGAGCCTTGTGCAACACCTGACCGGGCAACGTCCGGCAGCTTTTCCTTACACGAGCGACGTGGGGGGACTTTCACTGGGTTTGGGCGCCCTTTTCGTAAATATTTCCTTACAGGGCGTAACGTAAAATTTCCAATTCAGACAATTCCGTAGGTCGCCTGCAAATTGACGGTGGCTCGCTCACTCTTGAAAAAAGCCATCTAGTTTTTTGTTTTGAAATAAGAAAAACCTCATTCAAAAACAGAATAAAAAGTTTATTTAAAAATTAAATAGATGATTTTTTGCATTACAAAAAACCCTGAACTAGGTTCTTCACGTCTTGTCGGCCAACTTGACCGGCCAGTCACAACCATGAAAGTCATCTAGGAGATCGACCATGCAAGCACTGGAAAAAGACTTGGATACCGAACTGCAACTGGACGAATGGTTTGAAGCCCCCACTCACGAAGCGGCCGTGGAAATGATGCAAGCCGACGCGGTCGTGCCGTTCGGCACGGCGATGTGGCCTCTGTAACACATCATTGGGCAGACACGATCCGGCCGATCGTGCCTGCCGCTTTTTTCACGGTCAGTCAGGGAGGACTCATGGATAAGCCACGCGCGATCTCGCATTTCCTTTACTACCTCGAACATCACCCGGCCCTCGCCGACCTCGACTCGGCGCAGATTCTGCTCGGGCACACTGCCGATTACCAAGCCCTCACCGGCGCCATCGCCGAACAGGCCGGCGAACATTCACGCTTCAGGTTCAGCGCCCGACGTCTGGACCTGGAAAGTAGCGCAGCGCTGAGTTCGGCGATTGCCGACAGCGATCTGTACATTTTCTTCTACGACTCTTCCACCCTGCCCAACCCGCGCCCCGACGGTCCGGAGTTTGTTCGCGCCCTGCAAGCGGTGATGGCGCAGAACTGGAAGAAGTCGCTGCTGTTCAAGGATTACGGCGATTATTTCTACGACACATTCAGTGTCACGCCACGGCGCATTGCCGGGCTCAATAGCCACTTGATCCAACGCATGTCCCAAGCGACGACGCTGAGTTTCAAAGACGATGAAGGCTCATGGTTCGAAGCGCCCATGAGCAGTATCAAGAAGTGGACCGACATCAACGGCGTCGGCAACTTCGATCTGGCGCCTGGCGAGATCGCCACCCACAGCGAAGCCATTAACGGTCATGTGAAGTTCAAGGGCACCTTCCTCAGCACCATTCCGTTTGCGCGCAAGTACGGGGTACTGGAATCACCGCTGGAACTGTGGATCGAGAATTCGACCATCAGCCGCATCGCCACCGATGTGCCGGGGCTGGAGCATGATTTCAACAAGTACCTGGACGCGAACCCGTCGAACCGGCGCATCGAGGAGCTGGGGATTGGCACCAACGAAGGCGTGAAAACACTGTATGCGCGCAATGCCGGGTTTGAAGAACGGCATTGTGGATTGCACCTTGGGCTTGGGGGTGGAGCCAAGGGCAGTCATCACCTGGACCTGATCTTCTCCGGTGGCGTGTTGGCGCTGGATGACAAGCCAGTGTTTGATGGACGGTTTGTGTTTTAGCCTGAAATTGATGGCACTGCTAGCGGTCTCTTCGCGGGGCAGGCACCACAACACTTTCGCCAGACAAAAAAAAACGCCAACCCTGCGGTTGGCGTTTTTCATTCAGGCGCTAAACCCGGTCACTCAGGCTTCTTGCGCCCGAAACCCGGACGCTGGCCAGAGCCGGCCGGTGCGCCGCGACGCTTGCCCGACGGCTTGTCACCGTCGACCAGTTTGATCCCTGGGCGCTTCGGCGCAGGCTTGGCCGGACGCTTGTTGGTGGTGTCCGCCGGACGATCCGCTACCGGTGTACCGCGACCGGCCGGTGCGCCACGCTCACCACGCTCGGTGCGACCGTTGGCCGGACGCGGAGCGCGCTCGCCGTCACGGGCGACTGGCTTGCGCCCCGGACGCTCGCCTTCGATCTGCGGCTCGCGGCCTGGACGCGGGCCGGTCGGCGCGCCAGCGGCTGGACGCAGGGTACGCACGCGCTCGGTCTTGGCCATCGGCCGCGACGATTTGCGCTGCATGCGTTCCAGCTTGTCTTTGCTCTTGGCATTGAGCTGCGGCATCGCTACCGGCGTCAGACCCACTTCAGCACTCAGAATGTCGACTTCGTACTGGCTCATTTCGCGCCAGCGGCCCATCGGCAGGTCGGAGTTGAGGAACACCGGGCCGAAACGCACGCGCTTCAGACGGCTGACCACCAGACCTTGCGATTCCCACAGACGACGAACCTCACGGTTACGACCTTCCATCACCACGCAGTGATACCAGTGGTTGAAGCCTTCGCCGCCCGGTGCCTGCTTGATGTCGGTGAACTTGGCAGGACCGTCTTCCAGCACCACGCCGGCCTTCAGGCGCTCGATCATTTCGTCATCGACTTCACCGCGTACACGCACGGCGTACTCACGGTCCATCTCATAGGATGGGTGCATCAGGCGGTTGGCCAGCTCACCGTCGGTGGTGAACATCAGCAGCCCGGTGGTGTTGATGTCGAGACGACCGATGTTGATCCAGCGACCTTCTTTCGGACGCGGCAGCTTGTCGAACACGGTCGGACGGCCTTCCGGGTCGTCACGAGTGCAGATCTCGCCATCGGGTTTGTTGTACATGATCACGCGGCGTACCGATTCGGCAGCCTCTTCACGCTTGATCACCTTGCCATCAATGGTGATGGCGTCGTGCATGTCGACGCGCAGGCCGAGGGTGGCGTCTTTACCATTGACCTTGATCCGGCCCTGGCTGATCCAGGCTTCCACGTCACGGCGCGAGCCGACGCCGATACGGGCGAGGACTTTCTGCAGCTTTTCGCCTGCTGGGCCGATTTCCTGGTCGTCTTTCTGATTGATGTCACTCATCTGGGCACCTCCCGGTGTGGTCTGTTCAGGCGGCGCCTGAAGCATTGAAATCTGGGTACTTGGCCGAAGGGATCGGCGAAGGGTCGCGAATCATACGCGGATGTGGGCCATCGCGCATCAGAGACTAGCTGATCAATGCACAGTTATTTCTTTTTCCGCCGACCGGCTCCGCCAAGCTTGATCAGCCGCAGCGCGGCTTCGGCCAGGACAGCGCGTTTGTCGTCCTTGTCGAGTTTCTTCCAGGCTTTGATTTCGCGCTTGCTGCGACCGCACCCCTGACAAACATCATCGGTGAACTTGCAGAGGCTGATGCACGGGTCTTTGGTTGAGCTCATCAATCTCTCCTGGCTGAACATAGAGCCAATGGGGGAGCGGCCGTGTTCAATCCTCAAATTCGCGGCGTTCGGCTTCGATGGCTTCAGCCAGGGCTCGGGCTTCGGCTTCCTCTTCGCTCAACTCGGGTGGCGGTGCGCACTGCTCAAGGGCTGCAACGGCAGCGAGAAGTTTTTCCCGTGCTTGCGCAACACCCAGCACGTCCTCTTCAGGTACGGCTTCAGGCTCGGCTTCAAGTTCAACCTCGATAACCGGCTCGGTGATTTGCGTCTCAGGCTCAACCGGCGGCGCTTCGAAATCGGCGCCATCACGCAACAAATCATCGAAATCGGTCTTGATCCCCTCCTCCATACCGTCCAGCTCCAGCAGCAAGGTGTGGAAACTGGTTTCCTCCTTCTCCTCTTCGGGCTCGGCACTGGCGTCGGCCAGCTCCTGCAAACCCTGAGGCACTGGCGCGTCGTCAAAATCGAGTACCGGGTCGGCCTCCATCTCGCGCAGTTCGGCCAGCGGCGGCAAGTCTTCGAGGTTTTTCAGATTGAAGTGATCGAGAAACGCCTTGGTAGTGGCGAACATCGCCGGTTTGCCCGGCACGTCGCGGTAACCGACGATGCGGATCCACTCGCGTTCGATCAGGGTTTTGACGATGTTGCTGTTGACCGCCACACCGCGCACATCCTCGATCTCGCCCCGGGTGATCGGCTGGCGATAGGCAATCAGCGCGATGGTTTCCAGCAAGGCACGGGAATAACGCTGCGGGCGCTCCTCCCACAGACGGCCAACCCATGGCGAAAACTTCTCGCGGATCTGCAAGCGATAGCCCGAGGAGACTTCTTTGAGTTCGAAGGCTCGGCCATCGCAGGACTTGGCGAGCAACGCCAGGGCTTTCTTGAAGACCGGCGGCTCGGGCCGTTCGCCGTCTTCGAACAGTTCGTAGAGACGTTCAAGCGATTGCGGCTTTCCCGAGGCCAGCAGAAAGGCTTCAAGCAGGGGGGCCAGCTCGCGGGGTTCAGTCAGGTTCATGTTTGGACTCGTTATTCGGCTCGGGCTCGCACGTGGATCGCGGCGAACGGCTCATTCTGCACCAGCTCGACCAAGGATTCCTTGACCAGTTCAAGGATCGCCATAAAGGTCACCACCACACCGAGGCGACCCTCTTCGGCGGTGAACAGCTCGACAAACGGCACAAAACCGCCGCCCTTGAGCCGCTCAAGCACATCACTCATGCGTTCGCGGGTCGACAGGGCCTCGCGGCTGACCTGATGGCTTTCAAACATGTCGCCACGGCGCAAGACTTCGGCCATGCACATGAGAATTTCTTCCAGCGCCACATCAGGCAACAGCTTGCGCGCCCGAGCCTGCGGGGCGTCGAGCTTGGGCACCACAACATCACGGCCAACCCGGCTCAAGCCGTCGATGCCTTCGGCGGCAGCCTTGAAGCGCTCGTACTCCTGCAAGCGGCGGATCAGTTCGGCACGCGGATCGTCTTCTTCGTCTTCGACGGTCTCGGCCCGCGGCAGGAGCATGCGCGACTTGATCTCGGCGAGCATCGCGGCCATCACCAGATACTCGGCGGCCAGTTCCAGGCGCACCGACTGCATCAGCTCGACATAGCCCATGTACTGCCGGGTGATTTCCGCCACCGGGATGTCGAGGATGTTGATGTTCTGTTTGCGGATCAGGTACAGCAGCAGGTCGAGTGGGCCTTCAAAGGCTTCAAGGAACACTTCCAGCGCATCTGGCGGGATGTAAAGGTCCAGCGGCATTTCCATGACCGCCTGGCCATAGACCATCGCAAACGGCAGTTCCTGCTGGGCGCCGGCCTGGGGATCGACAACGGTTTGCACTGCGGACATTCAGGCCTCGACCATGAACGGCGCGGGATCGCCGCAACCGACGCGGATCACTTCCGGATCGTCGCCGGTCAGGTCGATCACGGTGGAGGCCTTGATGCCGCCGAAACCACCGTCGATGATCAGGTCCACTTGATGTTCGAGTAACTGGCGCATTTCGTAAGGATCGCTGAGCGGATCTTCATCGCCCGGCATGATCAGGGTCACGCTCATCAACGGCTCGCCCAGTTCGGCCAGCAGTGCCAACGCAATCGGTTGGCTCGGTACGCGCAGGCCGATGGTGCGTTTCTTCGGATGCAGCAGCAGCCGGGGCACTTCCCGGGTGGCGTTGAGAATAAAGGTGTAGGGGCCCGGCAGGTGCGCCTTGAGAATACGGAAAATGCCAGTGTCGATCTTGGCATAGTTGCCCAATTGCGACAGATCGCTGCAGATCAGTGCGAAGTTGTGCTTTTCGTCAAGCTGGCGCAGGCGTCGAACGCGCTCAATGGCGGTTTTGTCGCCAATTCGGCAACCGATCGCGTAGGAAGAATCCGTGGGATAAATCACCACCCCGCCTTTGCGGATGATCTCGACCGCCTGTTTGATCAGGCGCGCTTGCGGGTTTTCCGGATGTATCTGGAAAAATTGACTCACATTCTCTACCTGTTCAGACGGCGGCAATAGCTGTGTCATGTTTGAACCGACACCACAGGGGTGGAAGGTCCTCGGGAACCGGCCGGTACTGGCCGATCTCGGACCAGCCACCAGGGCCATGGAAGTCACTGCCAGCGCTGACCAGCAGACCGAACTCACGGGCAAGGATTGCCAGGCTGCCCACCTGTTCTGCAGGCTGATGGCCATTGACCACCTCGATCGCATGCCCGCCTGCTTGAATATAGTCGGCAATCAGCTTTCGGCGCTTGCTGCGGGTGAAATCGTAGTGCCACGGATGCGCCAGGCTGACCCAGGCATTGGCGGCGCGCAACGTGTCGACAGTGTCTTCCAGCGTCGGCCAGTGCAACTTGACGTCACCCAACTTGCCAGCGCCGAGCCACTTGCGAAATGCTTCGGCGCGATCCTTTACAAACCCTTCACGCACCATCCAGTCAGCAAAATGCGGACGAGCCGGCGCGTTACCGCTATCGCCCAGCTCCTGCTGGATCTGTCGGGCGCCATCGAGGGCGCCAGGCATCCCCTTGAGCGCGAGCTTGCGGCTTATTTCTTCCGACCGCAGCCAGCGGCCATCGTGCAATTTGGCGATGGCCTCGACCAGTGGAGCGGCGTTGACGTCGAAACCGTAGCCCAACACATGGATGGTCGCGCCGCCCCAGGTGCAGGAGAGTTCGACGCCGTTGACCAGTTGCATGCCCAATTCATTGGCGGCCGCGCGCGCTTCGGCGAGGCCTTCAAGGGTGTCGTGGTCGGTCAACGCCAGGACTCGCACGCCGTTTTCGAACGCACGTGCAACCAGAACCGCTGGCGCCAATGCGCCATCGGAGGCCGTGCTATGGCAGTGCAAATCAACATTCACGGGGAGTTGTAACCTCAAATCAGCTGGCGCTATCGCGCGCCCATATGTTTGTTATTATGCCGCCACATCCAGCTTCTGGCTCTCACTGTGAAACAATTCATCGATTTCATCCCGCTTCTGCTGTTCTTCATCGTTTACAAACTCGATCCGCGGGTCGTCGACCTCGCTGGCCATGAAGTGACTGTAGGCGGTATTTACAGCGCCACCGCCATGCTGATCATCAGCTCCCTGGTGGTATACGGTGTGCTTTTCATCAAACAGCGCAAGCTGGAAAAGAGCCAATGGCTGACCCTGATCGCCTGCCTCGTGTTCGGCAGCCTGACCCTGGCCTTCCACAGCGAAACCGTCCTCAAATGGAAAGCCCCGGTGGTCAACTGGCTGTTCGCCGCGGCCTTCATCGGTAGCCATTTCATCGGCGACCGTTTGCTGATCAAACGCATCATGGGTCACGCGCTGACCTTGCCGGAACCGATCTGGACCCGCCTGAACATCGCATGGATCGTCTTTTTACTGTTCTGCGGGGCCGCCAACCTGTTCGTCGCCTTTACCTTCCAGAGCATCTGGGTGGACTTCAAGGTGTTCGGCAGCCTGGGCATGACCTTGGTGTTCCTGCTCGCACAATTTATTTACCTGTCCCGTCATATGCACGACGCCGATACCAAAACACCAAAAACCGAGGACTGACATGCTCTACGCAATCATTGCCACCGACGTCGCCAACTCTCTTGAAGCTCGCCTGGCCGCGCGCCCTGCACACCTGGAGCGCCTGCAAGTGCTCAAGGGCGAAGGCCGTATCGTACTGGCCGGCCCGCACCCGGCCGTCGACAGCAATGATCCGGGCGCAGCGGGTTTCACTGGCAGCCTGATCGTCGCGGAATTCGACTCCCTGAGCGCCGCGCAAGCCTGGGCCGATGCCGATCCGTATATCGCCGCCGGCGTCTACGCCAGTGTGATCGTCAAGCCGTTCAAGCAAGTCCTCCCGTAGTTCTTCCCCCCCACGCGATGAACCTTGTCGGTTCATCGCGTTCTCAATCGCTCATTATTCTCGTTCGTCTGCCGACAACCTGCCCAATATCCATTTGGAAACAGGTGTCGCGATGCGCAAGGGTCCGTTGTGTCTGATGTGGGTCACGTTGTCGATCATGGCGCCCGCCCACGGTGAGGAAACCACCGAAGGCGGCAGCTCCACGCCATTGTCGTTAAGTGCTGGCAGCCAGATCACCGAGTTGCAACAGCGCCTCAAGGCCAGCGAGCAACAGCGAGAAATACTGAGCAAACAACTGCAAAATGCCGACAACGAACGCGAAAGCGCTCAGCTCGCCCGGTTGCGCCAGGAGAATCAGCGTCTCAAGCTGCAACTCAGGGAAGCCCAGGCCAGTCCGCTGCCGCGGATGCTGACCGAGCAGCAGCAGTGGTTCATTACCGGAGGTGGGGTAGCGCTATTGGCACTGCTCTGCGGTATCTTTGCCAGTGGTGCAAGCCGAAAACGTCGGCAATGGCTAAATTGAGTGAGTCATGAGCGAGCTGTTACTTATTGATGATGATCAGGAGCTGTGCGAGCTCCTGAGCAGTTGGCTGAGCCAGGAAGGCTTCCAGGTGCGTGCCTGCCACGATGGCCAGAGCGCTCGCAAGGCCTTGGCCGAAACCGCCCCGGCGGCGGTAGTGCTGGACGTGATGTTGCCCGATGGCAGCGGTCTGGAATTGCTCAAGCAACTGCGCAACGATCACGCTGATCTACCGGTCTTGATGCTCTCGGCAAGGGGCGAGCCGCTGGATCGCATCCTCGGCCTGGAACTGGGCGCCGACGATTACCTGGCCAAACCCTGCGATCCGCGCGAACTGACTGCCCGCTTGCGCGCCGTGTTGCGGCGCAGTCACCCGGCCGCCGTGTCGACTCAGCTTGAGCTGGGCGACCTGAGCTTTAGCCCGGTACGTGGCGTGGTCAGCATCGACGAGAAAGAACTGACCCTCACCGTCTCCGAAAGCCGCTTGCTCGAAGCCTTGCTCAAGCAGCCCGGTGAACCGCTGGACAAACAGGAACTGGCGCAACTGGCCCTCGGCCGCAAGCTGACCCTGTATGACCGCAGCCTCGACATGCACGTCAGCAACCTGCGCAGAAAGATCGGCCCGCACCCCGACGGCCGCCCGCGCATCGTGGCCCTGCGTAGCCGCGGTTATTACTACAGCCTGTAGGATTTGTCAGGTCAGCGCGAGAGCGTCTTTACCCAAGCTTTACGTAGCGCTGACCGCCGCTGACCTTGATCTCCGTAATCTGAACTCATCCGGAACGTACCGGGAACGAGACAAGGAGATACACCATGCGCAAGACTCTTATCGCTCTGATGTTCGCTGCCGCTCTGCCAACTGTCGCCATGGCCATGCCGCAAGACGGTGGCCCGATGGGTGGTCCGCTCGATGGCCCACGCCACGGCGGTCAGATGCACGGCATGCACGGCAAAGGCCCGTACAGCCAACTCGACCTGTCCCGCGAACAGCGCGAACAGATCCGCAAGATCATGGGCGAGCAGATGCACGAGCGTAAGCAAGTGGTCGACAAATACCTGGAAAAACTCTCGCCGGCTGACCAGAAAGCCATGAAAGACGAGATGGCGGCCAACCACAAGAAAGCCGAATCCGACGTCCGCGCCGTGTTGAAACCGGATCAACAGAAGAAATTCGACGAAATCCAGAAAAAACAAGCCGAACGTCGCGCAGAATGGGCTGAATTCAAGGCCTGGAAAGCGCAACAGCCGCAAAAGGCGCAATAATGCAGTAACCCACGATCCGACGGCCAACACCGTCGGGTCTGTTGCCACTCAATTCAAATGTGGGAGCGGGCTTGCTCGCGAAGAGGGATTATCAGTCGACATCCTCAGTGACTGATCCACCGTATTCGCGAGCAAGCCCGCTCCCACATGGGCATTGCGTCTGTTCTGAGGATTTTCTGTGCGTTCATTGTTCTGGCGTATTCTCGCGAGCTTCTGGCTGGCCATCGCTCTGGTTGCCGGGCTGTCCATTCTGCTGGGGCACATGCTCAATCAGGACGCGTGGATCCTCAGTCGTCATCCCGGGCTTAACACCCTCGCCGCTCAATGGACGCAGCGCTACGAAGCCCAAGGCGAAGACGCCGCCCAGAAGATCCTCGAACAACGCAAACGTCAGTACCACATCGACGTTCAGGTGCTGAACGAGACCGGCGACCCGGTAGTGCGCGGCACCTTCCCCCGCCGCGCGGCCGCTTTCGAAGCCCGGCAAAATAGCGATGACCGACGCCTGCCGTGGCGGCGTCTGACCGACGAATTCACCAGTGACAAAACCGGTGACACGTACCTGTTCATCTACCGTATTCCACACCCGGAACTCGATGCCTGGCACCGCGAAAGCCTGCTCTGGCCCCTGAGCGCGCTGGGTATCGCGCTGGTAGTGCTGACCCTGTTCAGCCTGTTGGTGACCTTCTCCATCACCCGTCCGCTCAGCCGTTTGCGCGTCGCGGTACACGATCTGGGGCAGACCACCTATCAACAGAACAGCCTTGCCAAACTGGCCAACCGTCGTGACGAGTTCGGCGTACTCGCCAATGACTTCAACCGCATGGGCGCCCGCCTGCAAAGCTTGATCGGCAGCCAGCGCCAATTGCTGCGCGATGTGTCCCACGAACTGCGCTCACCGCTGGCACGGCTACGCATTGCGCTGGCACTGGCTGAGCGGGCCAATCCTGAAGAACGGGAAAAACTCTGGCCACGCCTGACCCGCGAGTGTGATCGGCTGGAAGCGTTGATCAGTGAAATCCTGGTACTGGCGCGGGTCGATGCCGACAACGCCAGCGCTGAAGACGTCGACCTGAATGCTCTGCTTGGCGCCCTGCACAAAGATGCGCAACTCAGCTCGCCAGAGCAGGCCGTACGCCTTGACGCCGAACCACAACTCCACCTCAAAGGTTGGCCAACCATGATCGAACGCGCCGTCGATAACCTGCTGCGTAACGCGCAACGGTTCAACCCGGTGGGTCAGCCGATCGAGATCCAGGCCTCGCGTCAGGGCGAGCGGATGGTGGTGAGTGTGCGTGATCACGGGCCGGGGGTGCAGGCCGAGCATTTGACTCAATTGGGTGAGCCGTTTTATCGAGCGCCGGGACAGACGGCGGCGGGACATGGATTAGGGTTGGCGATTGCCAAACGTGCAGCGGAGCGCCATGGCGGGAATCTGACCCTGGCCAACCATCCTGAGGGCGGGTTTATTGCCAGTCTGGAATTGCCGTTGGTGCCGGGAGCCGTGGTGCAACCCTGATCAAAACGGTGGAAGCGGGCGTGCTCGCGAAGGCGTCAGGCCATTCAACAACGATGTTGAATGACACACCGCTTTCGCGAGCAAGCCCGCTCACCTATTGGCGTTCGGGGTATCAGGCCTTGCCCGGCCAGGCGCTGACAAACTGCGCCAGATCAACCTTCTCCGCTACACGCGGCTCTTTCTGCGGCGTGCCAAGGTACAGGAACGCGATCACCTCTTCCCCCTCAGCCAGACCCAGGCCTTGGGCGACGTGTTTCGAATACGCCAGATCGCCCGTACGCCACACCGCACCAATCCCCTGCGCGTAAGCCGCCAGCAAAATCCCGTGAGCCGCACATCCCGCCGCCAGCATCTGCTCGGCCTTGGGATACTTGATGTGCGCCTGCAACTTCGCGATCACCACAACCACCAGCGGCGCACGCAGCGGGCCATTGCGCGCCTTGTCGATCATCGCGTCAGTGACTTCTCCTTCCTGCATTTGCGCAGCCTCGGCCAGCAACTCGCCCATCTGCTCGCGCGCCGGGCCTTCGACCGTCAAAAAGCGATACGGCTGCAAGTGCCCGTGATCCGGTGCACGCAGAGCGGCGCCAAACAGGGCTTCTCGCTGCTGCGCCGTCGGGGCCGGTTCGACCAGTCGTGGAACGGAAACACGGTTGAGCAAAGCGTCGAGAGCCTGCATCGGCCACCTCCTGAAAAAAATGTGCGGCTATTCTAGCTTCATCTGCCATCGGGATGCCGGTTTACATGCCCTGCCCCGCAGGTAGAATGGCGCCCTTCACACTACAGCCCGAGCGGACTTCATGGCGTTGCCGACCTTACGGATCATTGGTTTCATCATCGGCATCTTCCTGATCACGCTGGCCGTTGCCATGGTCGTGCCCATGGCCACCCTGATGATTTTCGAACGCACCAGCGACCTGCCGTCGTTCCTCTGGGCGAGCATGATCACCTTCGTCGCCGGCCTTGCGCTGGTGATTCCCGGCAGGCCGGAACACATTCATCTGCGTCCAAGGGACATGTACCTGCTGACCGTCAGCAGTTGGCTGGTGGTGTGCATCTTCGCTGCGCTGCCGTTTCTGCTGACGCAGCACATCAGCTATACCGACTCGTTTTTCGAAAGCATGTCCGGCATCACCGCCACCGGCGCGACCGTGCTTAGCGGTCTGGACACCATGTCTCCCGGCATCCTGATCTGGCGCTCACTGCTGCACTGGCTCGGCGGTATCGGTTTCATTGGTATGGCGGTAGCGATTCTGCCGCTGCTGCGCATCGGTGGCATGCGGCTGTTCCAGACCGAATCCTCGGACCGCTCGGAAAAGGTCATGCCCCGCTCGCACATGGTGGCGCGGTTGATCGTGGCCGCCTACGTCGGCATCACCGTTCTCGGTAGTCTGGCGTTATGGTGGGCCGGCATGAGCCCGTTCGATGCGATCAACCATGCCATGTCGGCGATCTCGACAGGCGGGTTCTCGACCTCCGATCAATCCCTGGCGAAATGGACGCAACCCGCCGTTCATTGGGTCGTGGTGGTGATCATGATCCTCGGCAGTCTGCCGTTCACGCTGTATGTGGCGACATTGCGCGGCAACCGCCGGGCACTGATCAAGGATCAGCAGGTGCAAGGTTTGCTCGGGATGTTGCTGGTGACCTGGCTGGTGCTCGCGACCTGGTACTGGTGGACCACCAACCTGCACTGGCTGGAAGCATTGCGGCATGTGGCGCTGAACGTGACGTCGGTGGTGACCACCACCGGTTTTGCCCTCGGCGACTACAGCCTGTGGGGCAATTTCTCGCTGATGCTGTTTTTCTATCTGGGTTTTGTCGGCGGTTGTTCCGGGTCGACGGCGGGCGGGATCAAGATTTTCCGTTTCCAGGTCGCCTACATTCTGCTCAAGGCCAACCTTAACCAGTTGATTCACCCGCGTGCGGTGATCAAGCAGAAGTACAACGGTCACCGCCTCGACGAAGAAATCGTGCGTTCGATTCTGACCTTTTCGTTCTTCTTCGCCATCACCATCTGCGTGATCGCCCTGCTGCTGTCGCTGCTGGGTGTCGACTGGATGACAGCGTTGACCGGCGCGGCCAGTACCGTGTCCGGCGTTGGCCCCGGCCTTGGCGAAACCATCGGCCCGGCGGGCAACTTTGCGACGCTGCCGGATGCGGCCAAGTGGATTCTTTCGTTCGGCATGCTGCTCGGCCGACTGGAGATCATCACGGTGTTTGTGCTGTGTATTCCGGCTTTTTGGCGTCACTGACCGCATTCGGCGCTTGCAACAGCCGCGCCCGGTAATCGCCGGGCGTGGTGTCGAACCAGCGGCGGAACGCGCGGAAGAAGTTGCTCGGATCGGCGAACCCCAACAGGTAGGCGATTTCCAGCAGGGTCATGCTCGGCTGCGCCAGATACTGCTCGGCCAGTTCGCGGCGGGTATCGTCGAGCAATTGCTGAAAACTCGTGCCCTCCTCCTGCAACCGACGCTGCAAAGTGCGCTGCGACAAGTGCAAGGTCTGTGCGACGGTATCGCGCTTGGGTTCGCCCTGAGGCAGCAAACGGCACAGCACCTGGCGCGCCTTGTGGGTCACGCGGCTTTCGGAAAAGCGTGCCAGATATTCCCCGGCAAACCGGTCGTGCAACAGCGCCATCGCCTCGTTGGCGGTGGGCAGTGGCGCCTCCATGTCGGCACGTTCGAAGATCAGCGCATCGTACGGCGCGTTGAACATCAGCGGCGCATGGAAGGCTTGTTTGTAGGGTTGCAGATCAGCCGGTTGATCGCCCTGCACCAGTACTTTGACCGGGTGCAGCGTGCGCCCGCTCAGCCAGCCACACAGGGCCAAGGCACAGGCCAGCGAAGCTTCGGCGCTTTGCCGGGTCGGCGGCAGATGATCGCCGTGCACGGTCAGAATCAGCGCATAACCGTCTTCAAGCAAACGAAAACTCAGGTCGGCACTTTCGGCGATGATGCGCTGATAACGCACCAATCGCTGAAAACCTTCGGCCAGGGTATTACTCGACATCAGCGCATAACCGGCGACATGAAACGAGGCCGGCCGCACCACTTTGCCCATGTTCAGGCCAATCGCCGGGTTACCGGACAGCTCGACTGCCCGTTGCCAGAGTCGAGTCATGGAATCTTGCGGGAAGCGCGCATCCGGATCATCCAGGGCGGTGTAATCAAGCCCCAGTTGCTTGAACAGAACCCGGCAATCCAGGCCGTCCATCTCCAATGCTTTGACAATCCCCATCGCCCAGCTTGCAGAAGTCGTTCGTTCGCTCATGGCGTTTTTCTTTTACATGATGGGCCGCCTGTTACGGCCTGATTTGCGAAGGATACTAAAGTGGCGCCGATTGTCACTGGCCCCCCTCCATGATCACTCTAGACTCAAATAGGCTACCCGCAGAACAACTCGTCGCCAGAACAATAACCACAGAGATAGCGGTCGTGGAAAACATCAAACGTTTCAACAACTTCGCCGAGTTCTATCCGTACTACCTCAGCGAACACAACAACAGCACCTGTCGTCGCCTGCATTTCATCGGCACGACACTGGTGATTTTTATTCTCGCGCTGACCATCGCCAAAGGTGCATGGCTACTGTTGCTGGCCCTACCGCTGGCTGGATACGGCTTTGCCTGGGCCGGGCATTTCTTCTTTGAAAAGAACCGCCCGGCGACGTTTCAACATCCGTTCTACAGCCTGCTTGGCGATTTCGTCATGTACCGCGACATGATTCTGGGGCGCGTGGCGTTCTGAAAAAAAGAAACATTGAGGATGGCCGATGAACGACAACGCGCGCTTCACCCATATGAAGGACGGCACGCAGGAAGACTGGGCGATCATCGCTGCGGATTTCAGTGCCTACGCCAGACAGTTGCCGTCACGGATCATGACGCACCTGAAATTGCTCGAAGGTGACTTCGGCGGTTTTCCGGTGGATCGCCTGACGCATTCGCTGCAAACCGCGACCCGCGCCTTTCGTGACGGACGTGAGGAGGAATACGTGGTGTGCGCGTTGTTACATGACATCGGTGACACCCTCGGCTCTTACAACCATCCGGACATTGCGGCAGCGATTCTCAAGCCGTTCGTCAGTGCCGAGAACCTGTGGATGGTCGAAAAGCACGGGGTGTTCCAGGGCTACTACTTCTTTCATCACCTGGGCATGGATCGACACCTGCGCGAGCAGTTCAAGGAGCATCCGCAGTTTCAGGCAACCGCCGAATTCTGCGCCAAGTACGATGCGCCTGCATTCGACCCTGCGTATGACACCCTGCCGCTCAGCTTCTTCGAACCGATGATGGCGCGGTTGTTCGCCGAGCCGAAGCACTCGATTTACAAGGCCGCGATGCAAGAACAGGCATCAGTCTGAGAACACCACAAACCGGTGTGGGAGCACACTCGCTCCCACATGGTTCTCTGTCGTTCAGGCGACCTCAGCGACGTTGGCAGCCTTGAGCTGCGCCTCTCGCGCCTGCGCATCCGCCAATCGATACAACTCGATCGTGCCATCCCAGTGCTCGATCAGCGCCGTGCATGACTCCACCCAATCGCCGCAATTGAGGTAGTCCACGTCCCCCACCTTGCGGATCTCGGCATGGTGAATGTGCCCACAGACCACACCATGCAACTCGCGCTTCACACATTCATGGGCGATTGCTTCTTCAAAGTCACTGATGAAACTCACCGCCGTCTTCACCTTGTGCTTCAGATACGCCGACAACGACCAGTAACCATAGCCATACCGGGCGCGCCAGTGATTGAGCCAGCGATTGAGCGTGAGGGTGAATTCGTAGGCAGAGTCGCCAAGAAAGGCCAGCCAGCGGTGGTAACGGGTAATCACATCGAACTGGTCGCCGTGAATCACCAGCAAATGCCGACCATCGGCCGTGACATGCACCGCCTCATCGACCAACTGGATGTTGCCCAGAATCAGCTTGGAATAGCGGCGCAAGAACTCATCGTGGTTACCGGTGACGTAGATCACTTCCGTGCCGCGTTTGCTCATGGTCAGCAAGCGGCGAATCACGTTGGTGTGCGCCTGTGGCCAGTACATGCCGCCGCGCAGTTTCCAGCCATCGATGATGTCGCCGACCAGATAGATCTTGTCAGCATGGTAGCCCTTGAGAAATTGCGACAGGTGTTCGGCCTGGCAATCGCGCGTGCCTAGATGCACGTCGGAAATCCACAGGGTTCGTACCCGTTGTTTACGGCTGGGTTTGGCGAGCTCGGCGCTGGTCATGGGCAACCCTCTGGGATGTTTTGGCCAGAGTGCGCTCGCCCGGTTAATCGACCATGACAGGTGTGAGTCAGTCCTGTGACAGCGCACCCTGAGTGCGACGGTGTAGACTGACGCCCTGCCCGGAGACCTGCCATGCGTCCGATCCTCACCCTGCGTCAGTACACCCGCGACCTGATCGTCCACAGCCACGACCACGCTCAATTGGTCTTCGGGTTGTCCGGCGCGCTGGATTTCGAGGTCGAGGGCTGCGGCAGCCAAGTGCGTCAGCAAAGTTTTGTGGTGGTCCCCTCTGGGGCCCATCACGCCTGCGACAGTCCGGGCGGCAGTCGTTGTCTGGTGATGGACATTCCTGACGGGCAATGGCTGACCGATTCGCTGGGCGAACATGCCGAAACCAGTCGCCGTTTGCTCGACCAGACTGCGCGGTTATCGCTCAACTCGGGGCAAAGCCAACTGGTCAGTTGGCTGGCCAACAGTCCAGTCAGCGATCCACTGATCGCTCAGCAAGGCGCGGTGTTGCTGCTGGCCAGCCTGAATCACGCGCAACCCGCCGAACTCACAGCCCGCCGCCTGCCTTATGCAGCCCTGGACAGGCACATCGAGCAATACGCCGCCTACCCACTTCAAGTCGCCGATCTGGCGCGAGTCGCCGGGTTGTCCAGCGCACGTCTGCATGCACGCTTCATGGCCGAATGCGGGCAGACACCGATGGATTACATCCGCAGTCGTCGACTGCACCTGGCAGTGCAGATGCTGCGTGACACGGGACTGCCCATCGGCGAAATCGCCAGTCGCGTCGGCTACAGCTCGCAGAGTGCTTTCTCGGCCGCCGTCCTGCGAGAGTTCGGCTCATCTCCTGGCCAACTGCGGCGCGAGTCCTACAACAAAAGACGCTAGTTTGCCGACAGACTTGTTGGCCGAGACAGGGTTCAATAGGTCAATGAATTTGTGTTTGGATCAAGGATTGCAATGACTCCGCGTACCGCCCTGGGCGCTCTGCATGTTGGTGCTTTGATGTTCGGCCTGACCGGCGTGTTCGGCAAGCTCGCCGCCGCATCGCCCGCCGTTATCGTCTTCGGACGTGCTGCATTCGCCGTGCTCGCCTTGGCGTTTTTCGCCCGCTTCGCCAGCCAGAGCGGCTGGCAGAAACTTCAAGCCGTCGACTGGCGCCGTCTCGCGCTTGGCGGCGTGTTGCTGGCCGGGCACTGGGTGAGTTTTTTCATCGCGGTAAAAGTCGCCGGCGTTGCGATCGCCACGTTGGGCTTCGCGAGTTTTCCGGCATTCACGGTGATTCTTGAGGGACTGATCTTCCGCGAACGCATCCGCGCCAACGAAATAGTGTTGGTGGTGCTGGTCAGCATTGGTTTGGTGCTCGTGACCCCAGCGTTCGATCTGGCGAGCGGCGCGACCACCGGTTTGCTTTGGGCGGTGCTATCGGGGCTGTTGTTTTCCCTGCTGTCGCTGACCAACCGGGCCAGCTCCGGGCGTATCCCGGCGGTGCAAGCGGCGCTGTGTCAGAACGTGGTGGTGGCACTGTGTTTACTGCCGGTCGCGGCACCGCAACTGAGCGAAGTCAGCGCGCTGGACTGGCTATGGATCGCACTGCTTGGGGTGTTCTGCACCGGTGTCGCCCACAGCCTGTTCGTCGCCAGTCTGGCCGTGATCAAGGCGCGCACGGCGGCTGTGGTCTTTGCGATGGAACCGGTTTACGGCATCACCATGGCCTGGCTGCTGTTCAATGAAACCCCGACGCTACGCATGCTCATCGGCGGCGCGCTGATCATCGTGGCTATCGTGGTGTCTGCTCGCATGTCCGGCCATGCCGACAAAAAAACCGTGGCTGCCGAAGCGGCCTCTCACTGAGTACGGTCGTTGTGGCCGAGGTCGCGGTCAGGATCAATCTGATCGCGAACGCGTTGCTTGAGCACCTTGGCTTCGGGGAAACCGCCGTCCGCCTTGCGCTCCCAGATCTGAACGCCGTCGCAAGTGATGTGAAACACCCCGCCGGTGCCCGGCACCAGTGACACTTTGCCCAGATCATCACCGAAGGTGCTGAGCAGCTCTTGCGCCAGCCACGCGGCGCGCAGAAGCCACTGGCATTGGGTGCAATAGGTGATGACAACTTCTGCTTTTACGACAGTCATGTTCGTTGAAACTCCTGAAACGAGGGCGCCGCTATAATAGCCGGCTTTATTGCTTGCCCAGAGACTCACAATGCGCCGTCTGCTGTTCTGCCTGCTGCTTGGTTTCCTGCCCCTGTTCGTCCTCGCCAGCGTCCATGCCAGTGAGTCACCACGACCAAAAGTCGGCCTGGTGCTGTCTGGCGGCGCCGCTCGCGGTCTCGCGCACATCGGCGTGCTCAAGGCACTTGAAGAGCAAGGCATCAAGATCGATGCGATTGCCGGCACCAGCATGGGCGCAGTGGTCGGCGGGCTGTACGCCTCTGGCTACAAGATCGACGAGTTGGAAAAACTCGCGCTGCAGATCGACTGGCAGCAGGCACTCTCCGATGCGCCCCCCCGGGAAGATGTACCGTTTCGGCGAAAACAGGATGACCGCGATTTTCTGGTGAAACAGAAACTCAGCTTCCGCGACGACGGCAGCCTCGGTCTGCCCCTGGGCGTGATTCAGGGCCAGAATCTGTCGCTGCTGCTGGAAAGCCTGTTGGCCCACACCAGCGATACCCGCGACTTCGACAAACTGCCGATCCCGTTCCGCGCCGTGGCCACCGACATCGCCAATGGCGAAAAAGTAGTGTTCCGCAAAGGCCACCTGCCTCAGGTGATCCGCGCCAGCATGTCGATCCCGGCCGTGTTCGCACCGGTCGAACTGGATGGTCGTCTGTTGGTGGACGGCGGCATGACTGACAATATCCCGCTCGATGTGGCACGGGAAATGGGGGTCGACGTGGCCATCGTGGTCGACATCGGTACGCCGCTGCGCAGCCGCAAGCAACTGAACACCGTGGTCGACGTACTCAACCAGTCGATCACCCTGATGACCCGACGCAACTCGGAAGAGCAACTGGCAGTGCTTAAACCTTCAGATGTGCTGATTCAGCCTTCGCTGGCTGCGTTTGGCGTCACTGATTTCGGCAAAGCCCAAGAGATGATCGACGCAGGCTACCGCGCGACCAGAATTCTCGACGCGCGCCTTGCCGTGCTCAAACCCGACGAACCGCAGGACGCCGAACTCAACGCCGCACGCTCGCCGGGTCAACGCACGCCGATCATCACCGCGATCAAAGTCGAGAACAACTCGAAAGTCGACGACGATGTGATCCGCTACTACATCCGCCAACATATCGGCGAGCCTCTGGATCTGGGGCGATTGCATTCGGACATGGGCACCCTGTACGGCCTCGACTACTTCGAGCAAGTGCAATACCGCGTGGTACACAAGGGCCAGGATCACACCTTGGTGATCAGCGCCCGTGGCAAACGCAGCGGCACCGATTACCTCAGGGTCGGCCTGAACCTGTCGGACGACATGCGCGGCGACAGCGCCTTCAACCTCGGTGCCAGTTATCGCATCAACGGTATCAACCGCCTCGGCGCCGAATGGCTGACCCGCGCGCAGTTCGGCGATAAACAGGAACTGTACAGCGAGTTCTATCAGCCACTGGACGTCGGCTCGCGTTACTTCATCGCCCCCTCGGTGGTGTTCGAAGCACAGAACGTCGATGCGGTGCTCGACAATGATCCGATCGCCCAGTACCGCGTCGAGCGCTACGGTATGGCCCTGAACGTCGGTCGACAGATTGGCAACAACGGTGAAGTGCGTTTCGGCGTCGGCGAGGCCTGGGGCAAGGCCGACGTGCGCATTGGCGATCAGGACCTGCCGAGTGAAAGTTTCAACGAGGGCTTCTATTCGCTCAAGTATTCCTATGACTCGCTGGACAACGTTTACTACCCCCATGAGGGCAAGGACGTCAGCCTGACGCTGCTGCAATTCGAACCGAGCCTGGGCTCGGATACACGTTACCGGCAGTGGGAATTCAAACTCGACAAAGCCATGAGTCGTGGGCCCGATACGCTGATTCTCGGAGGTCGCTACGGCCGCACCCTCGACGACACCAGCGTCGTGACGTCGAGCTTCCTGCTCGGCGGGGCGCGGCAACTGTCGGGGTTCCGCGAAGACTCGATTTCCGGGCAAAACGTCAGTCTGATGCGCGCGGTGTACTACCGCCGGTTGACACCGCGCTCGTATCTGCCGCTGGACTTCCCGCTGTATGCCGGGGCTTCGCTGGAACGCGGACGGGCATGGAACAACGACAACGAATTCGACAGCGGCTACATCAATGCGGCAAGTGTGTTCATCGGTTTCGATACGCCGCTGGGACCGTTGAATTTCAGCTATGGATTGAATGATGCGAATGAGCAGGCGGTGTATTTGAATCTGGGGCAGACGTTCTGATTCTCAACGATTGATGGCGCCTGAAGGACCGAATTGGCGAACAAGCCGCTCCCACACAGGTTTTGTGAACACGAGCCCAATGTGGGAAGCGGGCTTGCTCGCGAAGGCGTCAAAACAATTACCCCCGTCAACACACTTGGCCTCAGATCAACGAATCCCCGCCAACAACGTCCGGGCCGTTTGTTTCAACGGTTCATCCCCGTCCTTGAGCAAATCGCTGAGCAACGCGATCGCACTGTCAATGTCACCGTCATCGATGCAGGTCTGCGCCTGTTCGAGTTTCCCGGCACTGGCGGCCTCGACGGGCTGCGACATGTGCAAATCCAACGGCTCCAGTGACGGTTCCAGATCGCCAAACTCATCGAGAAAGTCATCGTCCAGCGGCTGCGCACCCGGCTCGGGGATCCACTCAAGCTCCGCTTCCTCGGCGGTTTCAGTCTCTGGCAACTCGAAATCCTGCGGCAACACCTGCAGGCTGGAGCCCAAAGCCGATTCATTAACTGATGGCTGCGGTGGCACCGAACGGGTGTCCTCAAGATCCCAACTGGAATCCATCGACAACTGATCCAGATTCAACTGGAAATCATCCTCCAGCACCGCAGATTCGGGCGCGGCGCTGGCAACCAACGGATCGGCTGCCGAGGCCGGCGCAGGGCTCTCCAGCGCCGGGTAGCGGGCACGGACATCCTGCAACTGTCGAGTATCCACGCCTAGCTCGCGCAAATTGCTTTCGTGCTGCCCGTACGCGGCACTGTCGCCCTGCTGCCCCAGCACTTCCAGCAACTGCAAACCGAGATCGATGCGATCCGGCTCCTTGTTCAAAGCGTCGCGCAGCAGTCCAACGGCTTCGCCGAGTCGGCCATAGGCCAGGTAAATGCCCACCGCCTCCAGCACATTATCCGCAGCTGGCTCATTACGATGCTCGGCACCGACATGAGCCCTGAAAGGTTCGGTGTTTGCGGGTGCGTCCTGAACAGGCTCATGGCTCAAAGGCGCCAGAGGCACCAGCGGCAGCGCAACATCGCCCTGTTGCTGTTGCTGTCTTCGACGCAGGATGAACAACACAGCCAACGCCCCCAGCAATAGCAGCAGCCCACCCAGCAATGGCCAGTTCAAACCGTCATCTGTGGATTCGACCGGTGCTGCAACCGGAGCCGGGGACACGACAGGTGCAGGCGCAGCCTTTTGCAACTCAGCCATGCGGGTTTGCAGATCACTGATCTGCTTCTTGCCTTCGGCAATTTGCACATCTTGTGTTTGCAGTCTGGCGTTCAATTCGTCGAGGGTCTTTTGCGACTGCTGGTTCTGCAGCACGCTCGCCGCCAGTTGCTCGGCCAGTGCATCGTTGACCGGCGCCGATGCCGTTGCTGGCACAGGCGCACTTTCGCGCTTGCCCTGGGCTGCCTGCGTCGGTGCGGTGACCGGTTCGACAGTGGGAAATGCAGAGGATTGCGCGCGCGGATCAGGCTCATCAGTGGCCGGGACAATACCGGGCGAGCCCGGCGGATCGATCAGCACCGTGTACTCGCGCAGCAAGCGGCCATTGGGCTGATTGAGCTGTACCAGAAAATCCAGAAACGGCTCATTGACCGGTTTGCTGGAGGTCACACGGATCATCTGGCGGTTGCCATGCAGGATCGGCGTGAACTTGAGGTTGTTGAGAAAGAACACCCGCTCAACCCCGGCACGACCGAATTCGTCTGCCGAGGCCAGACTCACTGAAAGATCGCTCTGGGTCAGACCGCCGACATCAACCAAGGCGATATCCGCCTTGAGCGGCTGATTGAGGGCTGAATGAACGGTGATATCACCCAGCCCCAAGGCCTGCGACCAGGTCGAATAGCCGAACACGCCTGCGACCAAAAGCCCTTTGGCGCAAACGCGCAGTACCATGTGCCAACTTGCGAGCATGAGCATCCCTTAAATAAGCAAAACCGACTTCTATGCGTTCGCACATCCGGTACGAACACGATATTGCCCAGTAGTTCTTATAGTCTGCTCAGCGCGTTCTCTCAAAAAAACGGCACAAGGTTATGCCTCAAGATTTTTCCAGGTTGGCCAGAATGTGCCCGTGCACGCGCATGCACACCTTCAAATCCGCCTCGTCGACGCCTTCGAACAATTCGTGACGCAGTTGGGTGGCAATGGTTTCGATTTGTTCGATCAACGGCAGGGCTGGTGCGCAGAGGACAATTTTTTTCGCTCGGCGGTCTTCCATCACGGACTGGCGTTGCACCAGCCCCTGGCTTTCCAGACTATCGAGCAAGCGTGCGAGGGTCGGCCCTTCGACGCCCACGCTTTGCGCCAGCTCACGTTGGGTCGGGGCATCTTCGAAGCGCGCCAGATGCAGCAGCACCAGCCAGCGCGCCTGAGACAGACCGAGGCCCGCCAGCCGGCGGTCCAGTTCGGCACGCCAGCCACGAGACATCTGGGCCAGTTGCATGCCAAAGCGGTGTTGATCGGTTAACGGCATAAAACACTCATGATTAGACTGAAGTAATAGAGAAAAACTAATTATTAGTCAGCTAAGCATGAGCTGCAGCTATAGGCAAGTGGCGCTCTGAACTGAATCGTTACAACTGTATGGCGCTTGGCGTAATCGCCGTCTTACATTTCAAACTCAGATTGCAGCGCAGCCCGCACGCAGTAAAGGACGCCTTCCGGTACGCGACCGGCAAACAACTCGGCGATCTCGGCGACCGACGGCAACTCGCCCTCGCCGTCAAGGAACGCATCCTGCACTTCGCCCATCAGATCTTCGGGCAAGTCCAGCGCCTGCTCCAGCGACAACTGTTGCTTGCCAATGGCCTCGGCCAGCATGGCGTACACGTTCTTTTCCGAGCACTGCAACTGACCGGCAATCTGCATCGGCGTCATGCCGGCGCGGGCCAGAGTGATCAGTTCGTGGCGCACGTCGGCCACCGCTTTCGGCGCCTCGACCTCGCCGCCGAGCACCTCGAGGAAGGCCTCGCCATAACGTTCCAGCTTGCGTGCACCGACGCCACTGACCCGGGCCATTTCCGCCAGCGAAGTGGGTTGGCTGCGCAGCATTTCCAACAGTGTCGAGTCGGGGAAAATGACGTACGGCGGCACACCATGCTCTTCGGCCAGTTTGCGCCGCAGGGCGCGCAGGGCTTCCCACTGTTCGCGCTCTTCGCCGCGCACCAGTTGGCTGGCAGGGCTCTTGCTGACGGTTTTGGCGGTGACTTGCGGTTTCAGGTCGCGGCGCAGCTCCAGGGTGACTTCGCCCTTGAGCAGCGGTCGGCAACTGTCGTTCAGACGCAGACCGCCATAGCCTTCGTGGTCGACATCGGCCAGACCACGCGCCACCAATTGCCGGAACAACGAGCGCCACTCACTTTCGCTCAGCGCCTTGCCGACGCCGTACACCGACAGATGCTGATGGCCGAAGCTACGGATTTTTTCGTTGTCCTTGCCCAGCAACACATCGACCAGATGCCCCACGCCATAACGCTGACCTGTGCGAAAAATTGCCGACAACGCCTGACGTGCAGGTTCAGTGGCATCCCAGGTCTGCACACCGTCGACACAGTTGTCGCAGTGACCGCAAGGCTGCGGCATGTCTTCATCGAAATACGCCAGCAGTGTCTGACGCCGGCAGCGGGTTTCTTCGCAAAGCGAGAGCATTGCGTCGAGTTTGTGCTGCTCAAGACGCTTGTGGCGCTCATCGCCTTCGGAGTTCTGCAGCATCTGCTTGAGCATCACCACGTCTTGCAGACCGTAGGCCATCCACGCATCCGCCGGCAGACCATCACGGCCGCCGCGACCGGTTTCCTGGTAGTACGCCTCAAGGGACTTCGGTAGATCGAGGTGGGCGACGAAGCGCACGTTGGGCTTGTCGATACCCATGCCGAACGCCACCGTGGCGACCATGATCAACCCCTCCTCATTGAGGAAGCGCTTCTGGTTGAAGGCACGCAGATCATTGGGTAGACCGGCGTGATACGGCAGCGCCGGGAAGCCCTGCTCGCTCAAAAACGCCGCGACCTCCTCGACCTTCTTGCGCGACAGGCAATAGACGATGCCGGCATCGCTGCGCCGTTCGGCCAGGAACGCCAGCAACTGCTTGCGCGGCTGCTCTTTGGGCACAATGCGGTAAAAGATGTTCGGGCGGTCGAAGCTCGACAGGAAGCGCTCGGCGTTCTGCAGATGCAGACGCGTGACGATCTCTTCGCGGGTACGCTTGTCGGCAGTGGCCGTCAGGGCGATGCGCGGTACGTCGGGGAACATCTCGGCCAATTGACCCAGCTGCAGGTATTCCGGGCGGAAGTCGTGGCCCCATTGCGATACGCAGTGCGCTTCGTCGATGGCGAACAGGGCAATATTCAAGCCTTGCAAGAACGACAACATGCGCGGCTGCACCAGACGCTCGGGCGCCAGGTACAACATCTTCACTTCGCCGCGCTTGATCCGCGCCGCCAGATCGCGCTGTTGCTCGGCGCTCAAGGTGGAGTTCAACGCAGCGGCGGCCACACCCAGTTCGTCAAGGGTGGCGACCTGATCGTCCATCAAGGCGATCAGCGGCGAGACCACCACCGCCAGGCCATCGCGCAACAGCGCGGGCACCTGGAAGCACAAGGACTTGCCGCCACCGGTAGGCATCAGCACCAGCGCATCACCGCCGCTGGCCACGCGCTCAATGATTGCACCCTGACGGCCACGGAAACTGTCGTAGCCGAAGATGTCCTTGAGGACGCGTTGAGCCTGTTCGAGCATAAAAACTCCAAAAATCTACCGAAACATCCCTGCGCAGGCTGGTTCAAGACAGCCAGGGCTGCTTAAACAAAACGTAAGGGCTCGTTGCATGACGGCCGCAATACGGACAGGGATCGCAAAACGCGGCAGTATACCCGAGCACTCCCTCGCACAGGGCGCCGCTGATAAGACTCCACCAATTAGGGCAAATCTGCCTTGTGGCTGGCTTGAGCGCGCAAGAAGGCCTAGAATTCCCGCATTGTTTATTCCCCCAAGGTAGCCCCGTAATGTCCTTCGCTGAGCAACTGACCCGCCTGCAAGTATTCCTCGACGCCGACGAACTGCATGACGAGGCGCTGGATTACGTGGCCGCCCACGGTTACCTGACCGCCCTGTCGATTTGTTCGGAAGAAGTGCCGGAGCGTGAATGGATCGACGCCCTGTTCGCCGAAGAGCCGCATTACAGCAGCGAAGCTCAGCGCGAAGAGATCGAAGCCACGCTGATCGGCCTCAAGGCCCACATCGCCCGTCAACTGGCGTCCGACGAAGAGTTCGAGCTGCCATGTGAACTGGATCTGGGCGAAGAGCCGGACGACTCCGAACTGCGCGGCTGGTGCATTGGCTTCATGGAAGGCGTGTTCCTGCGTGAAGCGGCCTGGTTCGAAACCGCCGAAGAAGAAGTCAGCGAAATGCTCCTGCCGATCATGGTCGGTTCGGGCCTGTTCGACGAACAGCCAGAGTTCGAAGACATCGCCAAGGACGCCAACCTGATGGACGACATGATCGTGCAGATCCCGGAAGCCCTGACCGCGCTGTACCTGCTGTGCCAGGCGCCCGACGAAAAACCGGCGATCCTCAAGCCACGTCACCACTAAGATCCGGCCTATGGACAACCCCATAGGCAACCGCCCCCTGATGTTGCGCTACTTCCTGCTGGCCATCGGCTGGCTCAGCGTGGCATTGGGGGTGATCGGGATTTTCCTGCCCGTCCTGCCCACCACCCCTTTCCTTCTGCTCGCCGCGGCCTGCTTCGCGCGCAGCTCTCCGCGTTTTTATCGCTGGCTGGTCGAGCATCCGCGGCTCGGGCCGTGGATCCGCGATTACCTCGATGGCAACGGCATTCCGCTCAAAGGCAAGGTCTACGCGATCGGGCTGATGTGGGCGAGCATTCTGTTTTCCTGCTACCTGGTGCCGTTGCCGTGGGCGCGTGGGTTCATGTTGACGAGCGCGGTGTTGGTGACGGTTTATATTTTGCGGCAGAAAACACTGCGCAAACCTTGATGCACTACTGGATAGAGGACAGGTATGCACCTGTTTCCAATCACAGTAGAATTTGCGCCAAATCTGATCCTTGGACACACCACCACTGCCGCAGCCTGGCATCGGTCTACATGGAGGAAAGTCTGTGAAACTGATCAGGCTGGAGCTGGAAAACTACCGTTGTTTCCCATTGCTGACACTTGAACTCGATACTCAGCTGACTTTGTTGGTCGCGCGCAACGGTCAAGGCAAGACAAGTCTGTTGGATGCTATCAAGGTGGCGTTGTGGCCTTACGTTCGCGGGTTTGACCTCGGCAGCACTACCAATGACATCACCGGAATTCATCCGGAAGACGTTTTTTTGCGCCCCCTAAAAGCGCATCAAATGGAACCATCTCTTCCTGCTCGACTGTCTGCTCAAGCAACTCTGCATGGACAAAACTGGGAGTGGACTCGGCGCCGTGAAAGCATTCGTAAAGGCACACAGACCCGCGGTGATGACGCTGCCAACAAGCTTGAGGCAGCAGCCGAAGCCCTAGAGGTACAGATTTTCAACCGCGCAGTTTCGGACCAGCCTCCATTCGATTTACCCGTTCTGGCCTACTACGGCACCGGTCGGCTCTGGAGTCAGAAAAAGCTGACCGCTGCATTCGAGAAGGCGGAAAACGCCGAATTTTCCAGGACGTACGCCTACCGCGATTGTCTGGATCCGGCATCCAGTTATAAGCACTTCGCTAAGTGGTACACGCGAATTTTCCGCAGTTACCGCGATGAGCAAATTCGCAACATTGAACGCGGACATCTGAGTATTGATGTCAAGGATGAGTTCGCGCATCCGATACTGGCTGTCCAGAATGCAGTAAATGCTGTCCTCGCGACTCAAACTGGCTGGAGAAATCTGGCTTACAGTAGTGAGTTTTCCGATCTCGTACTTGAACATCCAATTCATGGGACGCTGAAAGTCAGCCAACTCAGCGATGGTATCCGCAACATCGTTGCCTTGGCGGCAGATATCGCCTATCGCTGTATAAAGCTAAATCCTCACTTGGGTATTACCGCGCCTCGCCAATGCACGGGTGTGATATTGATCGATGAGGTCGACATGCACCTTCATCCTGCGTGGCAACAAACGGTCATACCTGATCTGCTCGGTGCCTTTCCAAATATTCAGTTCATCGTCACGACACATAGCCCGCAAGTAATCACCTCGGTGAGGGCAAAGTGTATCCGTGTCCTGCACACCGTAACTGAAGACAAATTGCTGCAAGTAAAAATCAGCAATGTCGATCAACAGACTCAAGGGGTCGCCAGTTCACAAGTCTTGGCATACGTGATGGGCATTGACCCCACACCTGACAATGAGCCTTCTCGCAAATTAAGCGAGTACATGGCGCTGATTCAGCAAGATCTGCATAAATCACAACAAGGTTTGGTGCTACGCGAATACCTGAACTTGCATTTTGGTACCCAGCATCCGGACATGCTTGATTGTGATCGGTTGATTCGCCTCGAAACATTCAAACGCAAACAACTGACACAAAAAAAATAAGGAAGTCGGGCGGATGCGAAAACTGATTCGAGGTACGGTTCCAAACTGTCTTGCTCGTTATAGGCATGGAATAAATAAATGGGCTGATGTGACACATGCAGACAAAGAGCAGATCCGCCAGTGTCTTCAAGCTATGCAAGATACTCGTTGCGCCTACTGTGAAGCGGATATCAGCACGATAGGACATTCGCATATCGAGCACTTTCGACAAAGGCACGGATATGCCCAAGGTACATTCGAATGGACCAATCTCTTCAATTCATGTTGTCGGGAAGAGGCCTGCGGAAAATTCAAAGACAATTGCCCACCCTACGATCACAAAAACTTGCTTAAACCTGACGAGGATGATCCGGACGGTTTTTTGCTTTTTATCAGTGACGGCACAATCAGCCCACTCGTTAATCTGGATGACCGGGCACTGACGCGCGCCGTCGAGACGCTGCGCATATTCAATCTGGACGCGCAAAACGGGGCCTTGCGCGCCATGAGACGAGAGGCAATTCGCCCTCACCAGAAAACGGTTGAGGATCTGATGGCGATAGCCGAAGAACTGTCGCCAAACGATCTTCAGGAGTTTCTGCAAGACGAGATTCAGAGCATCGCCCATTTGCCATTCTCTACAGCCATACGACACACCCTGTCGAAATCTCGGACTGTTTGAGAGACACCTCCAGACACGCCTTCCAGGCTACGAATCCTTGCGCCTTTGCCTACAGCTACGCCAGAATCCGCCGGCTTGTGCGCCTTGGGGGCGGGTTCTATTGTGGCGCGGTCGCTGACGAATCGGTGATCGGATTTGACCGTCCGCCCAACATCAAGGCGCAGCAGCGTCCTGCACGTGTTCAGGCATTGCCTGAAATCATGTCGCGGTGGCTGTGCGTGGGACACCTTCGGGTGTGCCGGAATCCTTGATGTCCGGTCGGTCAACCCGCGTACAGCTGCCACCCTGTTTGTTTGACCGCGAACGTTGGCAGCTCCATTCATCAAGGAGCTTGACCATGATCAAACCCACACCCAACCCACCCGAAACCGACGCCACCTCCCCCTACGAATCCCTCGACTCGAAAAAGCTCAACAAAGCCGCCGACCGCGCCCTCGATCATTACCTCTGCCCGCCTGGATCCACGCCGCCGCCCCGTAAAAACCGCGGGATGTATGCCGCGACTGCCGACACCAAAAACGAGGAATTGCTGCTCGATGCCTGCGAAACACTCGCTTCGGCCAAGACCATCGCACATGACTTCGCCCGCCTGTTGCCCGCGCCGCAACGCAGAACAGTGCTGGGCATTGCGCAATTGATCATGCTCGGGGAGCTGGCGGTGAATCGGGTGCTGGATAATCTGGAGCTGCCGCAGTAGCAGGCATCAGTGACAAGCCTTTATTGATGTGTTGTGGTGGCTGACGCCTTCGGGAGCAAGCCCCCTCCTACAGGTTTCGAGTCGTTCGCAAAACTGGTGCACCACACAAATCACTGTGCGAGCGGGCTTGCCCGCGAAGGCCGACTCACAGGCGATACATCGCTGCTGCCAGAAAAAACCCGCCGCCCCGTTCAACCGGGGCGGCGGGTTTTGTCGTTTCAGGGCTTTTATCAAATGCCGATCACACCGTATCCACCTTCAACGAATGATCATTCAGCATCCCGCTGATGATCGTCGCGGTGTCGTGCCCGCTGGCAATCATCCCACCCGCGCCCGGTGTCACGCCGTAGTGGCTGGCGAGGTTGACGCCGGCCAGATCAATCGTCTGGTTCGGCGTGGCGCCGGCCAGGGCGCTGACGTCGATGGTGGTGAGTACCGAGGCGCCGCTGCCGGTGACGGTGAAGTGCAGGTAATCGTCCAGCGACGCGGTGGTGCCATTTTCGCCTTGCAGCAGTTGCGACAGGTCGAGCTTGTCGGTGCCGGGGGTGAAGTCGGTGATCAGGTCGTGGCCGCTGTTGCCCTTGAGCCACTGGAAGGTGTCGGCCCCTGCGCCACCGGTCATGGTGTTGTTGCCCATGCCGCCGATCAGCAGGTCATCGCCGCCACCACCGTTGAGGATGTCGTTACCCAGGCCGCCGTTGATCACGTTGTTATTGTTGTCGCCGGTCAGGGTGTCGTTGAAGTTCGAACCGACGAGGTTTTCGATGCCGGTCAGCGTGTCCGTGCCGGCACCGAGGGTGTTTTGCGCACCGAGCAGTCCGAGGTTGACCGTGACCCCGGCGGTGGCATGGGCGTAGCTGGCGGTGTCGATGCCAGTTCCGCCGTCGAGCAGGTCGTTGCCCGGGCCGCTGTAGAGCAAGTCATTGCCCGCGCCGCCATGCAGTTCGTTGTTGCCGGAACCGGCGGTGAGCACGTCGTTGCCGTCGCCCGCGTTGAGGATGTTGTTGCCGGTGCCGGCCACCAGAATGTCATCGCCCGATGTACCGGTGAGGGTGTGGCCATCCTGATAGCTGATGGTCACGGCGGCGGTGTCGCTGCCGCCGTGGTTGTCGTTGGCGGTGTAGGTGCCGTGGTAGTCCGGGGTGAGGTCGTGGGCCCCGGCGTAGTTGACCGTCATGGTCAGTTGGTAGTTTTCCGCGGCGTTGGTGTTGCCACCGCTGGTGTTGGTGATGTTGGTGATGTGGATCTGGTAGGTGCCATCGGCGCTGGCGGTGATGGTGCCGCCGTCGGCGATGGTCACGAACGCGCCGCCATTGAGCGAGTACTCCATGGTGATGTGCCCGGCCGCCAGGTTGTGATCCAGATTAAGGGTCTCGCCCTGTTTCAGTTTGACGGTGATCAGGTCTTCATCGTTGGCATTGGCGTTGGTCACCGCGCCGAGGTAGCCGCTGACCACCAGTACAGCGGTCATCGCGGCGGTGTTGGCCGCGAACGAGTTGCGCACGTCGGCCAGGTTCTGGTTGGCGGCGCTGTTGCTGGTGCCATTGAAGGTGATCGCCCCCGTGCCGGTGAAGTCCGCGCCCTTGGCGACCCAACCGGTGTTGAAGGTGGTCGGTGTGGCATTGAGGGTGTCGCCGTTCGGATCGGTGTCGTTGGCCAGTAGCAGTTCGCCCGGCACCACGATGTTGCTCGACAGCACGTTGGTGATGACGTGATCGTCCGCCGCCACCGGAGGCGCGTTGGGGATCACTTTCACGGTCAACGTTGAGCTGGCGAGGTCGCCGTCGTTATCGCTGAGGGTGAAGCCGATGTTCTCGGTGATCACAGTGGTGGTGGTTTTCTGCGAGGTGTAGGTGTAGTCGCCGGTGTCGAGGTTGATCACCAGCGTGCCGCTGTTGTTGGTGGCGATGCTCAGCGTGTTGTTCACGGTGTTGAAGGTGCCGTGGTTGACGCCACCGGTGGCAGTCAGTGACCCCTGGCCGCTGAGGGCTTTGGGGTCGTAGGTGTACGTGGTGCCGTCGACCACGATGGATTTGATGAAACCGCCATCGGCGCCGAAGCTGCCGCCCTCACCCAGTAACGAACCGGTAACCGGCGCGCCTTCGACGGTGCCGGACAGCACCGAGTTGAGTTGATTGAGATCAGTGACCACTACCGCATTGGTGTTGGTGTGGCTGATGCCGTCATAGGCCAGCGGATCGAGGTTGGCGTTGCTCACGCCACTGCCCAGGCCGATCGCGTAGTTCTTGATGTTGTTGGCATCAAGGAAAGCCTTGAGTGCGGTCTCGTCAGCCGTGCCGATGTCCTGACCGTTGGTGGGTTTGCCGTCGGAGAAGAAGTAGCCGACGTTCTGCGCCCCGGTGAGTTTGCCTGCGGTGTTGAACGCCGTTTGCATGGTCGCCACGGCGGCGTCGTAGTTGGTGCCGCCACCGGCGCTGAGGCCCGCCAGGAGCGTCTTGGCCGTCGCCACATCAACCCACACCGTGGTGCGGTCAGTGGCGCTGCTGCTGAAGGTCACGAGTTGGACTTTCACATCACCGAGGTCATCGTATTTGTCGAGCAAGGCGCTGATCGCTTGCTTGGCCAGGTCCAGCCGCGACAGGCCCGGCACACCGGAGGCGTCGGCCATGCTGCCGGAGATGTCGAGCACGATGAGGATGTTGGAATCGATCTCCACCGCCGCCACCGAGCGATCCGACGCCACCGCTTTGGGCACGTCATCGACGATGTTGACCACGATGGTGCTGGTGGTGCTGTTGCCCAGCGCGTCAGTGGCTTTGTAGGTGAAACTTTCGCTCAGGGTGTTGGCCCCGTCGTTGGCGTTCGGCGAGGTTTTCGGTGCCGACGTCAGCGTGTAGGTGTAGGTGCCGTTGGCATTGAGCTGGATCTGCCCGTAGGTGCCGGTGGCGCTGCCAACCAAGGTGTAAGTGAGCGCGCCGCTGCCGCCAGTCACCGCGCCGACCAGCGTGCCGGTTGCGGTTTCGCCGGTGTTGGTCGGATCGCTGCCGGTGACCGTACCCGGGGCCAGGTCCTGGCCGTCCTGGGTCAGGTCGAGGGCTTTCTCAAAGACCGTCACGTCCTGATCGACCGAGGCCACGAGTTTGCTGTCGGCAACGTTGATGGTGAGGGTTGTGGTGCTTTCGTCGCCGTCGGTGTCGCGGATGGTGTAGGTAAAGGTGTCGGTGGCGCCGGGTGGGCTGACCGAGTTCGGATTGCTGTGGTAAACGGCGTTGCCCGCCGCATCCAGGGTCAGGTAACCGTAGGCGCCGTTGATGTTGCTGTTGAGCCCGCCAACGGCCGAAGTGCCGGTGTTGCTGCCGGCGCGCACGCCAACCACGGTGGCCGCACCATCGGCCCCGCTGATGTCATTGCCCAGCACGCTGACGTTGACCGTGCCGCCCTCCGCCACCGACCCCGTGTCGGGTGTGGCAGTTGGCAGGTCATCGATGATGTTGACGTTGATCTGGCCCGTGGCGGTGCTGCCATCGGTGTCGGTGGCCACCACGTTGAAGTTTTCGGTGAGGCTGTTGGCACCGTTGCCGCTCGGATGGGTTTCGTTATCCACCAAGGTGTAGCTGTAGCTGACCACACCGGTCGCCGGGTTGTAACCGGTGATGGTGAACGTGCTGCCCAGGGGCGAGACGGCCGATTGCGGGAAGCCTGCAGCCACACCGTTGGTGACCACGGCTATGCCGCCGACCGTGAGGGTTTGCAGACCATCAAGCGCGGTGACGATGAAGGTGCCGCTTTGGGTCAGCGCCGCAGTGTTGGGGTTGGTGCCGTCGCTGAGGTTTTTCTCGTAGACGGTGAGTTCGCCGCCATAGACATCGAGCCCGTTGAGCACCACCGGATCATCATTGTTGTGGATGTTCAGCATCAGGTTGGCGGTGCTGGTGTCGCCGTCGGCATCGGTCAGCGTGTAGGTGAACGTTTCGGTGCCGTTGCCGCCGCCGTGCAGGTTTTTGAAATCGGCATCATTGGTGTCCAGGGTGTAGGTGTAAGTGCCGTTGGCGTTGAGCACCAAGGTGCCGTAAGTGCCGACGATGGTGGCGGGCGTGATCGGCCCGGCATTCGGCCCGGTCGCTACCACGTCCGCCCCTTGCACATCGTTGGTCAATACGTTGCCGGTCAGCGTCAATTGGGTTTCCGATGCGGTGTTCGCGTTGCTGTCGTTCATCGCTTTGGGCACGTCATCGACGATGCTGACGACGATGGTGCTGGTGACGATGTTGCCCAGCGAATCGGTGGCCTGATAGGTAAAGCTTTCGGTCAGGGTGTTGGCACCGTCGTCGGCATGCGGCGTGGTGGTTGCCGGCGATGTCAGGGTGTAGGTGTAGGTGCCGTTGGGGTTGAGCACGATCTGTCCGTAGCTGCCGATGGCGCTGCCGACCAGCGCATAGCTGATCGCACCGACCGCGCCCGTGACCGAGCCGACCAACGTGCCAGACGCGGTTTCACCGGTGCTGGTCGGATCGCTGCCAGTCACCGTACCGGCGGCCAGGTCGGCGCCATCCTTGGTCAGGTCCAGGGCTTTCTCGTACACGGTGACGTCGGTATCGCTGGCCGCACACAGTTTGCTGTTGGAGACATCGATGGTGATGGTCGTGGTGCTTTCATCACCGTCGGAATCACGCACGGTGTAGGTGAACACATCGAACGCGCCAGGCCCATTCACGGCATTGGGCGCGCTGTGGTAAACCGCGTTGCCGTTGGCATCCAGCGTCAGGTAACCGTAAGTGCCGTTGATCTGGGTGTTCAAACCACCGAGGGCCGAGGTCGAGGTATCTGAACCGGCGCGCACGCCAACCACGGCGCCCGTAACGGCCGGGCCATCGGCGCCACCAATGTCGTTGTCCAGCACATTGCCGCTGACGGTGCCGCCCTCCGCCACCGACGCCGAATCGGGGTGAGCGCTGGGCAAGTCATCGATGATGTTGACGTTGATCTGGCCGCTGGCAGTGCTGCCGTCGGTGTCGGTCGCCACCACATTGAAGTTCTCGGTGATGCTGTTGGCGCCGTTGCCATTGGGATGGGTTTCGTTATCCACCAAGGTGTAGCTGTAGCTGACCACGCCGGTCGTCGCGTTGTAGCCGGTGATGGTCAGCGTGCTGCCGAGCGGCGTGACCACCGATTGCGGGAAACCTGCGGCGACGCCACCAGTCACCACGGCGATGCCACCGACGGTGAGGGTTTGCAAACCGTCGAGTGCGGTGACGGTGAAGGTGCCGCTCTGGGTCAGCGCTGGCGCGTCAGGGCTGGTGCCGGCGCTGAGGTTTTTCTCGTAAACGGTGAGTTCACCGCCATAGACGTCGAGGCCGTTGAGAATCACCGGGTCGTCATTGTTGTGGATCTGCAAAACCAGATTCGCGGTGCTGGTGTCACCGTCCGAATCGGTGATGGTGTAGGCGAAGGTTTCGGTGCCGTTGCCGCCGCCGTGCAGCGCTTTGAAATCCGCATCGCTGGTGTTCAGCGTGTAGGTGTAAGTGCCGTTGGCGTTCAATACCAACGTGCCATAGGTGCCGGTGAATGTACCGGCCGTCACGGGCCCGGTGGGTACACGGTCGGCGCCTTGCACGTCGTTGGTCAGGACGTTGCCGGTCAGGGTCAGTTGGGTTTCCGAAGCCGTGGTTGCGTTGCTGTCATCGAACGCTTTTGGCAGGTCGTCGATGATGTTGATGTCGAGGGTCGCGTTGGCGGTGGTGCCGTTGTCATCGACCACGGTCACGGCGAACTGCTCAGGCAGGTTGTTCGCGCCATTGGCGGTGGGATGCGCTTCGTTATCGACCAGGGTGTAGCTGTAACTGACCACGCCGGTTGCCGCATTGAAACCGGTAATCGTCAGCGTGCTGCCCAAAGGCGTAGTGACCGATTGCGGGAAACCGGCGGCCACGCCATTGGTGACCACGGCGATGCCGCCGACGGTCAGCGTGGTGACGCCGTCCAAAGCCGTGATGCTGAAGGTGCCGCTTTGGGTCAGTGCCGTGGAATCCGGTGCACTGCCGTCGCCGAGGTTTTTCTCGTAAACCGTCAACTCCCCGCCCTCAACGTTCAAGCCGTTGATGATCACCGGGTCGTCGTTGTTGTGGATCTGCAAAACCAGATTCGCGGTGCTGGTGTCACCGTCCGAATCGGTGATGGTGTAGGCGAAGGTTTCGGTGCCGTTGCCGCCGCCGTGCAGCGCTTTGAAATCCGCATCACTGGTGTTCAGCGTGTAGGTGTAAGTGCCGTTGGCGTTCAATACCAACGTGCCGTAGGTGCCGGTGAATGTACCGGCCGTCACCGGCCCGGTGGGTACACGGTCGGCGCCTTGCACGTCGTTGGTCAGGACGTTGCCGGTCAGGGTCAGTTGGGTTTCCGAAGCCGTGGTTGCGTTGCTGTCATCGAACGCTTTTGGCAGGTCGTCGATGATGTTGATGTCGAGGGTCGCGTTGGCGGTGGTGCCGTTGTCATCGACCACGGTCACGGCGAACTGCTCAGGCAGGTTGTTCGCGCCATTGGCGGTGGGATGCGCTTCGTTATCGACCAGGGTGTAGCTGTAACTGACCACGCCGGTTGCCGCATTGAAACCGGTAATCGTCAGCGTGCTGCCCAAAGGCGTAGTGACCGATTGCGGGAAACCGGCGGCCACGCCATTGGTGACCACGGCGATGCCGCCGACGGTCAGCGTGGTGACGCCGTCCAAAGCCGTGATGCTGAAGGTGCCGCTTTGGGTCAGTGCCGTGGAATCCGGTGCACTGCCGTCGCCGAGGTTTTTCTCGTAAACCGTCAACTCCCCGCCCTCAACGTTCAAGCCGTTGATGATCACCGGGTCGTCGTTGTTGTGGATCTGCAAAACCAGATTCGCGGTGCTGGTGTCACCGTCCGAATCGGTGATGGTGTAGGCGAAGGTTTCGGTGCCGTTGCCGCCGCCGTGCAGCGCTTTGAAATCCGCATCACTGGTGTTCAGCGTGTAGGTGTAAGTGCCGTTGGCGTTCAATACCAACGTGCCGTAGGTGCCGGTGAATGTACCGGCCGTCACCGGCCCGGTGGGTACACGGTCGGCGCCTTGCACGTCGTTGGTCAGGACGTTGCCGGTCAGCGTGAGCAAGGTTTCCGAGGCGGTCGACGCGTTGCTGTCATCGAACGCTTTGGGCACGTCGTCGATGATGTTGATGTCCAGCGTACCGGTCGCGGTATCGCCATTGCTGTCGCCGGCGATCACGGTGAACTGTTCGCTGAGACTATTGGCGCCGCCACCCGTCGCATGGGTGTCGTTGCCATTGAGGGTGTAGCTGTAACTGACCACGCCGGTCGCCGCGTTGTAACCGGTGATGGTCAGGGTGTTGCCCAGTTGCGTGGTGATCGATTGCGGGAAACCGACGGCCACCCCACCGCTGATCACGTTGATGCCGCCGATGCTCAGACTGTTCAAACCGTCCGGTGCCGTTACCGTGAAGCTTGCGTTTTGGGTCAGCGCGCCAGCGTTGGCCGCCGAGCCGTCTGGCAGATTCGCTTCGTTGAGTGTCAGTTCGCCCCCGGGCACGGCAAGGCCGGTGAGGGTCACGAGGTTGTTGACGGGCGGCACGACAGGCGCGGGGGTGCCATCGCCGTTATCGATCACGGCGTTGTGGCGCTCTTCGGGAAATTCGGGAATGCCATTGAACCCGGCAGTGGGGAAACCGATGATCGGATCAACCCGCCCGCCGACTTCCGTCAGCAAGACAAAACTGTGCCCGCCGCCCACTGCACCACCGGTATCGCCCGGGGCGTTGGGGCCAGCGGCGGTGGCTTCAGCGGTTTTGGTCGGGTCGTCACCGGCGGCGATGGCTTTCTGAATCTGCTCGACGTCAGTCAGTTGCGCTTCGCTCGGGGTCACAGCCTCCGGCGCGTTCACATGGGCGGCCTGATCGGCGAGCAATTGGCCGGTCATGGTCAGGCTGCTGTCGCGGCCCAGGGTCAAATCCTGGCCATTTTGCAGATGAACGGCGACGGCGCCTTCGGCCCCGGTGATCAGTTGATCGCCAGCAAACAAACGGTCGCCCTCGACCAAGGCGCGACGAGTGCCGTCAGTACCTTGCGCGAAAACCTGACCAATGACTTTAGTGACGATACCAATGAGCGTTGCCATGTGAATTCCTCCGCTGCCGACCACCGTCGGCACTGGTTCGCGAAGCAGCCCATGGCTCAATCGGGTTGTCGGGGCGACGCTCGCACCCTCGACAGTTCGTTTGGCCAGTGACGCCTCAAGGGGAAACTTCAGTGCTATCAAGCACTTGCAAACCCCGATTGAAGCAGCACACCGACTAACGCTACGTAACGGTGGTGAATCACCCAGGTGACAAAAATCTGTCACCCATCAACCGCTACGCGTCCCTCCCCTTCAGCAGTACTTCGCCGTATGTCGCAAAGTGAATGGAACTTTCCTCAAGCCTTTTCGCGCTCCCTAAAGCACATAAAACAAAGGCTTTCGACCTGAACAATGTGCCGGTTTTTACAAAGCGCATAAGTTTTTTTCGGCATAAGCCTTATGAAAATTTTTTCTTAGCTACGCTTCAGGATGTTCTTAGCTCTGTTGTTACAAGAGTGAAACGCCTACAGCTAAAAATACCGCCAAATTTTTGGCGACAGTAACACACCATCAGGAATCAGGGAGATGCACCCATGCGCGTTCTAACCCCCCTCTGCAGCGCGGTTTTGCTGGCCATGGCTTGCACTTCTCAAGCTCAGGCCATGAACCTCACCGAGGCGATTCAAAGCACCATCGCCACGCACCCGGAACTGGCTTCACGCGTGGACGCACGCCTGGCTGCAGATGAACAAATCAAAGTCGCCAAGGGCGGTTTCTACCCGTCCGTCGATTTGAACGCATCCTACGGGCGCGGCTACAGCGACAACACCACGACCCGGTCGCTGGGTAACCACCACACCTCGATCCTCAACTACACACAGTCCGAATTGCGGCTGCGGCAGATGCTCTTCGACGGTTTCAACACCGCCAACGAGGTTGAACGCACCAAAGGCGTGTCCAACTCGCGCGCTTACTACGCGCAAGGCACCGCTCAGGATCTGGCCCTGCGCACCATCGAGGTTTACCTCGAAGTGCTCAAGCGCCGCGAACTGGTGACCCTGGCCCGCAACAACCTGCAGGCGCACTTGCGTGTAAACGACCAGATTGGCCTGCGTACCGAGCGCGGTGTTGGTAGCACCGCCGACTCCGACCAGTCGGGTGCCCGTAAGGCACTGGCGCAAAACAACCTCGATACCGCTGAAGTCGATCTGGCCGATGCCGAATCGAATTTCTACAGCGTGGTCGGGCGCATGCCCGACGAGCTGGAAGCGCCGGCATCGACCCGTGGCGAGTTGCCCGCCACCCTGCCGGAAGCCCAGCAGAGCATGGTCGAGAACAACCCGTATCTGAAATCCGCACAGGCCGATGTGCAGTCGGCAGAGAGCCAGTACGAAGTGGCCAAATCGCCGTTCTACCCTCGCTTCGACGCGGAAGCGGCAGTGGGCGCGAACAACAACGTGCAGGGTGACCAGGGCCACGACAACGAATGGCGCGTGGGGGTGGTGATGAACTACAACCTGTTCCGCGGCGGCAGCGACAAGGCACGACTGGCCTCCGATGCACACCAGATCAATCAGGCCATGGACATCCGCAACAATGCCCTGCGCCAGCTCAACGAGAACATTCACCTAGCCTGGAACGCCATGGTCAACGCCAAGAAACAAACCCCGACCGCCCGCGAATACGCCGAAACCACCAAACGCGTGCGCGCCGCGTATCAGGACCAGTTCGGCCTCGGCCAACGCACCCTGCTCGACTTGCTCGACAGTGAAAACGAGCTCTACAACGCCAACCGCCGCTACACCGAAATCCGTTACACCGAGGAATACTCGATGTACCGCGTGCTGGCGAACATGGGTCAGTTGCTGAGCAAGCAACGGGTGGTGCTGCCTGCCGACGCGATCGCTGCGACCGAGGTGAAAAACGAAGCGCGCTTGCCTGAACTGAAGTAAGTCCAATGAAGCGGTAACAGGGGAACAATCAATATGACCAGCATGGAACCCGGCCATTGCGGAGTCGATCCGCGGCTGAGCTTCGATGATCCGTTACTCGACGGTCTGTTGATCCTCTGCAAACTCCATGGCGCGACGGTCAGTCGCGCCAGCCTGAGTGCCGGTCTGCCGCTGAACAAACAACGCCTGAGCCTTGATCTGCTGCCCCGCGCCGCCGCCCGTGCCGGGTTACAGGCACGGTTGTTGCGGCGAGACCTGAACGACATTTCGCCGCTGAACCTGCCGCTTCTGTTGCTGCTCAACGACGGTCGCACCGCCGTGTTGCGGCGTTTCGGCGACGACGGCAAAGCGCTGATCCTGCCCAGTGAAGCCGATGGCGGCGAGCAATGGGTCAGTCGCGAAGAGCTCAGCGAGCACTACAGCGGCCAGGCCTTGTTCGCTCGACCTCGGCATGAACTCGAAGACCTGCGCTCACCGCTGGTGCCACGGGTACATGCATGGTTTCGCGACACCCTGAAGCTGTCGAAATGGCTGTACAGCGATGCAATTCTCGCCAGTTTCCTGATCAACCTTTTAGGCCTGATGGTGCCGCTGTTCGTCATGCAGACCTACGACCGCGTGGTACCCAATCAAGCCACCTCGACCCTGTGGGTGTTGTCGATCGGTCTGCTGATCGGCACCGGTTTCGAACTGGTATTACGGGTGGTGCGCGCGCACCTGCTCGACACCGCCGGCAAGAAAACCGACGTGATCCTTTCCGCGACGTTATTCGAGCGCATCACCGGCATGTCGATGAAGGCACGACCGGCGACCATCGGCGGTTTCGCTCAGAGCATTCATGACTTCCAGGGCCTGCGCGAATTTCTTACGGCGGTAACCCTGACCAGTCTGATCGACCTGCCCTTCGTGGTGTTGATGCTGGTGGTCATCGGCCTGCTGGGCGGCTGGCTGGTGATGATCCCGCTGCTGGCCTTCCCCATCACCATCGTCTTCGCGATGGTCATTCAGGTGCGTCTGCGCGACACGGTGCAAAAAAGCCTGAGCCTGGGCGCTGAGCGTCAGGCGCTGCTGATCGAAACCCTCGGTGGCCTGGAAACCCTCAAGGCCTGCAGCGCCGAAAGCGAGCGCCAGCACAAATGGGAAAGCACCCACGGCGCCCTCACCCGCCTCGACAGCCACGCGCGCAACCTCTCGGCGCTGGCGACCAACGGCACGCTGTTCATTCAACAGTTTTCGGGGATGGCGACGATTGTCGCCGGGGTCTACAGCATCATCGCCGGCAACCTCAGTGTCGGGGCGCTGGTGGCAACCTACATGCTCGGCAGCCGCGTGCTCGCCCCCCTGGGGCAGATTGCCGGGCTGATCACTCGCTACCAGCAAGCGCAACTGACCATGAAAAGCACCGACGCGCTGATGTCGTTGCCACAGGAACGCGACGGCAAACAGCGACCGCTGGAGCGTACGCAACTGCAAGGCGCACTGGACGTCAGCGGTGTGACGTTTCACTACAACGGCCAGAATGCGCCGGCCCTGAGCAACGTCACTTTCAGCCTGAAGCCCGGAGAACGGGTCGGTATCATTGGCCGTAGCGGCTCAGGCAAAAGTACCCTGGCGCGGCTGGTGATGGGGTTCTACGAACCGGAGGAAGGCCAGTTGCTGCTCGACGGCCTTGACCTGCGGCAACTGGATGTCGCCGACCTGCGCCAGCAGATCGGTTACGTCGCCCATGACCTGCCGCTGCTGGCGGGCAGCCTGCGCGACAACCTGACCCTCGGCGCGCGCTACGTCAGCGATTCACGGATGCTTGAAGTGGCCGAACTGACCGGTGTCACCGAACTCGCCCGGCAGCATCCACAAGGCTTCGACCGCCCCGTCGGCGAGCGCGGGCAATTGCTGTCCGGCGGTCAACGCCAGGCCGTATTACTCGCTCGGGCATTGCTGCTCGACCCGCCCATCATGCTGCTCGACGAACCGACCAGCGCCATGGACAACAGCAGTGAGGACCTTCTGCGTCAGAAACTGCACAACTGGGTACAAGGCAAAACCCTGCTGCTGGTCACCCACCGCACCTCGATGCTGAGCCTGGTGGACCGGTTGCTGGTACTGGACAACGGCCGGATCGTCGCCGACGGTCCGAAAGAAGCGGTCATCGATGCGCTGCGCAAGGGCCGTGTCGGCTCGGCGGCGGTCTAGGAGTTGCCCCATGTCTGCTTCTTCAGATAGCAAATCACGCGGCTACTTCGACAGTTTCAGCAAAAGTGCCGAAGCCGATTTCATGCCGGAAACCGCCGGCGCCTCGTTGCAGGATTCGCCGCGCTGGTCGCGGATTACCGTGTGGCTGGCGGCGGGGTTGCTGATCAGCGCGCTGGTCTGGGCCAAGTTCGCGGTGCTGGAAGAAGTGACCATGGGCGAAGGCAAGGCGATTCCGTCGAGCAAGGTTCAGGTGATTCAGAACCTTGAGGGCGGCATCGTCACCGAGATTTTCGTCCGTGAAGGCCAGATGGTGAACAAGGGCGACACCCTGTTGCGTCTGGATGACACGCGCTTTTTATCGAACAAGGGCGAGAGCGAAGTCGACCGATATGCATTGACCGCACAGGTCGAACGGCTGGCGGCAGAATCGGAAGGTCGGCCGTTCAAACTCTCCGAAGAGGTCATCGCCAAGGCCCCGCAAGTGGCTGAAGACGAGCGCTCACTATACGAACAACGCCAGCGGCGACTGGCCAGCGAAAAGCGCACCTTGACCGAACAGTTACGGCAAAAGACTCAGGAACTGGCGGAGTTCCGCTCCAAGCAAGGCCAATTCAGTTCAAGCCTGTCATTACTGCAACAAGAGATGAACATGTCCGAGCCACTGGTCAAGGCCGGCGCGGTATCGCCGGTGGAGATCCTGCGGCTCAAGCGCAGCGCGGTGGAAATCCGTGGCTCGCTGAATGCGACGACACTGGCGATTCCTCGTGCGGAATCGGCGATTGCCGAGATCCGCAGCAAGATCGACGAATCGGAACAGACCTTCCGCTCGGAAGCCGCCAAAGAGCTGAATGAAAAACGCACCGACCTGTCGAAAATCACTGCAACCAGCATCGCCATCGACGACCGCGTCAGCCGCACCACCGTGACCTCACCGGTACACGGGGTGATCAAGCAATTGAAGGTCAACACCATCGGCGGCGTGGTCCAGCCGGGCAGCGACATGTTGGAAATCGTGCCGCTGGAAGACAACCTGCTGATCGAGGCCAAGGTGCGTCCGCAAGACGTCGCGTTCCTCCATCCGGGTCAGAAAGCCATGGTCAAGTTCAGCGCTTATGACTACACGATCTACGGTGGGCTCAGCGCCAAGCTTGAGCTGATCGGCGCCGATACCATCACTGATGACAAGGGCAACAGCTTCTACCTGATTCAGGTGCGTACCGATAAAAACCATTTGGGCGGGGATGTGAACCCCCTGCTGATCATCCCGGGAATGGTGGCGACGGTGGACATCATTACCGGGGAGAAAAGTGTGCTGGATTACCTGCTCAAACCAGTGCTCAAGGCCCGAACCGAGGCGATGCGCGAACGCTAGTGATTCCTGATTTTGTGATGATTGATCTGGCGCTTTCGCGAGCAAGCCCGCTCCCACATTTTGGAATGCGTTCCCCCTGTGGGAGCGGGCTTGCTCGCGAAAAGGCCGGCATTATCAACACCTATCTTTCGCCATGGTTCTTCTGAAAGGTCTCCTCCCCCATCGCCGCAATCTGCCCCTCGATCAACGCTTCAAACGGCTTGAGCAATGGCTCAAACGAGGCCGGTGCTTCCAGCGTGTGCAATGCCTGCACAATCGCCTCAACCGTCGACAACGCCCCCGGCCCTGGAGCCTTGCGCAACCGATAGCGCGACACCCCGCCCTCTGCCAGCGTCACACGTGGCAACGCCGCCAACAATGGATTGAGATGGAGCATTTTGCGCGCCTTGCGCCAGGTGCCATCGGGCACGACCAGCAACAGCGGTTGATCAGACTCACCATAGGCCTGCATCACCTGCGCATCGTCCGCCGGAAACAACAACCGCGCCTGATAGCCCGGTTGATTCAACAGCGTCGGTAAATCCTCGAACACCTCACCCACGATCAGCTCGGCGTTGGTCAAACCCAGCGCCGCCAAGCGCGCAGTATTGAGCGCATGATTGACCTCGCTGGGATGCTGCAACACCAACACTCGGGTGCGGCTATCGAGACGCGGAATCAGCGCGCACAGGCAATGGGTTTGTGGGCGCAGGCAGCGCGGGCATTGGGGTCTGGACATACTTCTTTTTCCTTCGAGCTACGCCTGATTGAGCTGGGCTTTGAGCAAATCGCGGAACGTCTGAATCAACGGCTCGCGGCTTCGGCCACGGCGCATGATCATCGAAAACGGCGCCTGATAACCGAAAGTCGCTGGCAGCAACACGCGCAAATCACCCTTGTCGGCCCAGGCCTGAGCGTAGTGTTCTGGCAGATACCCGATGTAGGCGCCGGACAGCACCAGAATCAGCTGCGCTTCCATACTTTCCACGGTGGCGGCGCTGTGTTTGAAGCCGTGACGTGCCAGTTCCGCCTGGCTCCAGTAGCCGCGACCGACCATGCGTTGCTGAGTGATGACTTGCTCGGGAATGCGCCGTTCGTTGAACAACGGGTGGCGACTGCTGCAATACAGCCAGTGCTGCTCGCGGTACAGCGGCATGTAGACCAGACCGCTCATGCGTGTGGAGAACGCGCCGATCGCCAGATCGAGGCGGTTGTCCTGTACGCCGAGTTGCAGTTCGTAGGGGCTCATCACCGACAGGTGCAAATGCACTGCCGGGTGTTCCTGACTGTAGGCGCCGATGGCTTCGGCGAAGGGCAAGGCCTTGTCGCTGACCGTGGAATCGATCACGCCGAGGTTGAGTGTGCCGCGCAACTCGCCCTTGAGCGCAGCGGCGTATTGCTCGAAACCTTCAAGTTCGCCGAGCAGGCGCAGGGTTTCCTGATGGAACAGCTCACCCTTGCTGGTCAGGCTGAAGCCGCCACGGCCGCGATGGCACAGCACCAGACCGAGCGCGGCTTCGAGCTGGCTCATGTAGGTGCTGATCGCCGAGGTCGACAGGTTGAGTTCCTGCTGCGCGTTGGCGAAACCCTGATGACGCACCACGCTGACGAAGATGCGCAACAGTTTCAGGTCGGGTAAAGCGTTGGCCATGTCTACTCCATGTTCCTGTCGAAACGCCTTAAATGTGGGAACGGGCTTGCTCGCGAAAGCGTCGGGCCAGCCGACATCCACGTTGCCTGACACACCGTATTCGCGAGCAAGCCCGCTCCCACTGAGGCGCCATGTTCACCCCGGTGAACGACAACGAGTCTATCTTCAGCCTCGCCGTTAGTTTAGAAAAATCTGAACTAAGTATTTGCCCGTAGCGATTCTTCCCCACCCCTGCATTTCGCAGAATCAGCCCACAGCGGTGCACGCCAGCCGGCGCGCCGACATAAATAAAACAAGACGATGAGGCCCTACCCGTGGACAAAATTCTTCACCAACCACTGGGCGGCAACGAAATGCCGCGCTTCGGCGGCATCGCCACCATGCTCCGACTCCCCCATGTACCGAGCGCTGCCGGCCTGGACGCTGCCTTCGTTGGCGTGCCGCTGGACATCGGCACTTCGCTGCGCCCCGGCACCCGCTTCGGGCCACGTGAAATCCGCACCGAATCGGTGATGATCCGCCCGTACAACATGGCCACCGGCGCCGCGCCGTTCGACTCGCTGTCGGTGGCCGACATCGGTGACGTGGCGATCAACACCTTCAACCTGCTCGACGCCGTGCGCATCATCGAAAAAGCCTACGACAACATCCTTGAGCACAACGTCATCCCGATGACCCTGGGTGGCGACCACACCATCACCCTGCCGATCCTGCGTGCCATCCACAAGAAACACGGCAAGGTCGGTCTGGTACACATCGACGCCCACGCTGACGTCAACGATCACATGTTCGGCGAGAAAATCGCCCACGGCACCACCTTCCGTCGCGCCGTCGAAGAAGGTCTTCTGGACTGCGATCGTGTGGTGCAGATTGGTTTGCGCGCGCAGGGTTACACCGCTGACGACTTCAACTGGAGCCGTGATCAGGGTTTCCGCGTGGTGCAGGCCGAAGAGTGCTGGCACAAGTCGCTGGCACCGCTGATGGCCGAAGTGCGGGAGAAAGTCGGCGGCGGTCCGGTGTACCTGAGCTTTGACATCGACGGCATCGACCCGGCCTGGGCGCCTGGCACCGGCACCCCGGAAATCGGCGGTCTGACGACCATTCAGGCGATTGAAATCGTTCGCGGCTGCCAAGGCCTCGACCTGATCGGTTGCGATCTGGTAGAAGTTTCGCCCGCTTACGACACCACCGGTAACACCTCGCTGCTGGCCGCCAACCTGCTGTACGAAATGCTCTGCGTACTGCCTGGCGTAGTTCACCGCTGAGGGTCGGGTCATGAGCGAACGTGATCAGGTATTGAAAGCGGCCGCCGAGCTGGTGTGCGCCTTCGCCCGTAACGATCGCGAGGCTTACTTCGGCGCGTTCAGCGCTGATGCGAGTTTCGTGTTCTACACCCTCGAACAGCCGCTGCTGTCGCGCGACGCCTATCAGGCGTTGTGGGACAACTGGCGCGCCGAGGATGGCTTTGAAGTGCTCTCGTGCACTTCGAGCAACGCCTTCGTCAGCCTGCAAGGTGACGTGGCGATTTTCATCCATGACGTGGCCACCGAGCTGCGCATGCAAGGGGAGCAACACTTCAGCCAGGAGCGCGAGACGATTGTTTTCAAGAAACAAGCGTCGAGCCTAGAACAACAAGGCCTTTGGCTGGCCTGTCATGAACATTTATCCGCGATGCCGGAAGGGCTGCCATCCCTAGGGTCTGCTGACGTTGGGTGACGACCGCGACGGAGACCCTACCCAAACAGGTGACGCTCACACACGATGAGCGCGCCTTTATGATCGGAGCAGATCATGAATAACAACAACAACGACCAAAGCCTTACGCAAATTGAAACCCACGGGGTCGAACAGATCCCGGACAACGAACGCACCGCAGGCCCGACGGATTTGTTCCGGATGATCTTCGGTGGTTCCAACACCTTTGCCACCGCCGTGCTCGGCAGCTTCCCGGTGCTGTTCGGCCTGTCGTTTCAGGCTGGCGTCTGGGCGATTGTCTCGGGCGTGCTGCTGGGCTCGCTGATCCTCGCACCGATGGGCCTGTTCGGCCCGCTCAATGGCACCAACAATGCCGTGTCGTCCGGTGCGCATTTCGGCGTGCACGGGCGGATCGTCGGCTCGTTTCTGTCGCTGTTGACCGCCATCGCATTCTTCTCGCTCTCGGTGTGGAGTTCGGGCGATGCGCTGATCGGCGGTGCGAAACGCTTGATAGGCTTGCCGGAAACCGACCTGACCCTGGGTTTGGCCTACGGCCTGTTCGCGATCCTGGTACTGACCGTGTGCATCTATGGCTTCCGCTTTTTGCTGTGGGTGAACAAGATCGCGGTATGGAGCGCCAGCCTGCTGTTTCTGCTGGGCGCGGTCGCTTTCGCCGCTCCTTTCGACGCGCAATACGCCGGCACGGTCAGTCTCGGTCAGCCCGGTTTCTGGGCCGCGTTCATCGGCGCCGCACTGGTGGCCATGAGCAACCCGATTTCCTTCGGCGCGTTCCTCGGCGACTGGTCGCGCTACATCCCGCGTGACACCTCCAAGCAGCGGATCATGGCCGCCGTCGTGCTGTCGCAGATCGCCACGTTCATCCCGTTCCTGTTCGGCCTGGCCACCGCGACCATCGTCGCGATCAAGGCGCCGGACTACATCGCGGCGAACAACTATGTGGGCGGTCTGCTGGCGGTGTCGCCGAGCTGGTTCTTCCTGCCGGTGTGCCTGATTGCGGTGATCGGCGGCATGTCCACCGGCACCACATCGCTGTATGGCACCGGGCTGGACATGTCCAGCGTGTTCCCTCGCGTACTGTCGCGGGTCAAGGCGACGTTGCTGATCGGCGTGCTGTCGATTGCCTTCATCTTCATCGGGCGCTTTGCGGCGAACCTGGTGCAGAGCGTGTCGACATTCGCCGTGCTGATCATCACCTGCACTACGCCGTGGATGGTGATCATGATCATCGGCCTGCTGGTGCGTCGTGGCTTCTACTGCCCGGACGACCTGCAAGTGTTCACGCGCGGCGAACAGGGCGGACGCTACTGGTTCAGTCACGGCTGGAACTGGCGTGGCCTGGGCGCCTGGATCCCGAGTGCGGCGGTCGGCCTGTGCTTCGTCAACCTGCCGGGGCAGTTCGTCGGCCCGCTGGGTGAAATGGCCGGCGGCATCGACATCAGCCTGCCCGTCACCCTCGGCCTGGCTTCGGTGGTGTACCTGACGCTACTGCGCCTGTTCCCGGAACCGCGCGACGTGTTCGGCCCGCAGGATGCCCGAAACCAGGGCGCAAACGCGCCGGCTAAAGCGTCGTTGCGCCAGGCCGCCTGAAGAAACACATAACCCCTGTGGGCGCGGGCCCGCTCCCACAAGGGCAAATCGATTCGAGCCTCACATAAAAAAGACAATCGGAGACACGCCATCATGGCTTTGGATTTAATCGTCGTACTCATCTACGCCGCCGCGATGCTGATTCTGGGCTATTACGGCATGCGCAAAGCCAAGACCCACGAAGACTATCTGGTCGCCGGTCGTAACCTGGGTCCGAGCCTGTACATGGGCACCATGGCCGCAACTGTACTGGGTGGCGCGTCCACCGTCGGCACCGTGCGTTTGGGTTATGTGCACGGTATTTCCGGGTTCTGGCTGTGCGCAGCACTGGGTTGCGGCATCGTTGCGCTGAACCTGTTCCTCGCCAAGCCACTGCTGAAACTGAAAGTGTTTACCGTCACCCAGGTGCTGGAAAAACGCTACAACCCGATGGCTCGTACCGCCAGCGCCACCATCATGCTGGCCTACGCCTTGATGATCGGCGTGACCTCGATCCTGGCGATCGGCACCGTGTTGCAAGTGCTGTTCGGCCTGCCGTTCTGGATGTCTGTGCTGCTGGGTGGCGGCATCGTCGTGATCTATTCGACCATCGGCGGTATGTGGTCGCTGACCCTGACCGACATCGTCCAGTTCGCCATCCAGACCGTCGGCCTGATGTTCCTGCTGCTGCCGATCTGCCTGTACCGCGTCGGTGGCTGGGATCAACTGGTGGCGCAATTGCCGGCCGCCAGCTTCAGCTTCACCAGCATCGGCTGGGACACGATCATTACCTACTTCATGATCTACTTCTTCGGCATCCTGATCGGTCAGGACATCTGGCAGCGTGTGTTCACCGCCAAAAGCGAGAAAGTCGCGAAGTACGCCGGCACTTCGGCCGGCATCTACTGCATCATCTACGGCCTGGTCTGCGCCCTGATCGGCATGGCTGCACACGTCCTGATCCCGGATCTGGACAACGTCAACAACGCCTTCGCCGCCATCGTCAAAGTCTCGCTGCCGGACGGCATCCGGGGTCTGGTGATCGCTGCTGCACTGGCCGCGATGATGTCCACCGCCAGCGCCGGCCTGCTCGCCGCATCCACCACGCTGACGGAAGACCTGCTGCCAAAACTGCGCGGCGGTAAACAATCCAGCGTGGCCGTCAGCCGCCTGTTTACCCTGTTGACCGGCGTTGCGGTGCTGGGCATCGCACTGGTGGTCAATGACGTCATCAGTGCCCTGACCCTGGCCTACAACCTTCTGGTCGGCGGCATGCTGATTCCATTGATGGGGGCGATTTTCTGGAAACGCGCGACCACCGCAGGCGCGATCAGTGCGATGACCCTGGGTTTCGCCACCTCCTTGATCTTCATGTTCAAGGACGGGATGGACGCCAACTCGCCGATCTATTACAGCCTGGGTATCAGCCTGGCAAGTTTCGTGCTGGTCAGCCTGTTCTCGCGCCGCCCTGCGATGGTGGCGAGTGCGCTATAAGCTTTGATGTAACCACTTGATGCTTTCTTCGACGGGTGTGGCGTCGGTTGCCACACCCGTTTTTTTTCGTTTTAAGGAATGTACTGATGAAGATTGTTTCTCGCGATCAGTGGTTCGAAGTGCAAACCCTGAGTGACGGCATCCGCCTGATTCACGAGCCGTACATCCGCCCGTTCTACCGCTGCAACCTGTGGCACGTTCAGGGCCGCGACAAGGATTTGTTGCTCGACAGTGGTTCAGGGCTGGTCAGCCTGCGCGAGCAACTGCCATGGCTGACCGAGCGGCCACTGGTGGCCGTGGCCAGCCATTGCCATTTCGACCACATTGCAGGCCATCACGAGTTTGCCGAGCGGCTGGTGCACCCTGCCGAGGCCGACATCCTTGCCGCGCCGGATGGTGAAAACGATTTGAGCCGAGCTTTCGTCGGCGATGACATGTTCGAAGCACACCCGGATTGTCCGCTGTGCTACGCCGAATATAGGGTCAAAGCGGCACCGGCGACCGGGTTTGTCGAAGACGGGGATGTGCTGGATCTGGGCGACCGCACGTTGCAGGTGCTGCACACGCCGGGGCATTCGCCGGGCGGGATCAGCCTGTTTGAAGCGGCGACACAAACACTGTTCAGTGGCGACATCATCTACGACGGGCCGCTGATCGAAGACGCCTACCATTCGAATCTGGACGATTACGCCGCCAGTCTGCGACGTTTGCAGGCGTTACCGATCCGTACCGTGCATGGTGGACACTTCGGCAGTTTTTCCGGTGAGCATTTGCGCTTGATGATTGACGAATGGTTGCGCCGACATCAGTGAGGCCTGCTGTAATCAAGCAAAACAATGACTAGAACTGTTTGCCATGAGAAGAGCTGCCGTGCGTGCCGCTGTGCATCGGTTCATTCGCCGACTGCTGGAAAACCGCGAATTCGATGACCACACCCGTCTGGTGCAATTGGGACTGGAGAAAGCGGATATCGAGGATCTGATTTTTCATCTGGAGGATGAATTCGGACTGACGGCATTCACCGCCGAAGAAGATCAACTGCTCAAGACTGCGAAGACCGCGAATGACTTGAGCCGGTTTTTACTGATGATTGCGCGGCACTGAATGCAAAAGATCGCAGCCTTCGGCAGGTCCCACACCGCTCTGTGTGGGACCTGCCGAAGGCTGCGATCTCTCGATCAATTAATGAGGCATTACCGCCGACGCGGCTGACGCCGACGCTGTTCGTCGTCTGTGCGAATCGGTACCGGTTGCAGAGGCGGTTCGATCAAGCCGAGGGCAACACCCAAATCGTGCAGCCAATTCTGAATTTTCTCTTTCATCGTAATGCCCCCTTCAGGGTGGTGCCGAGCGACCGGAATTCTGAGGCCGCCTCGCACTGATAATAGTCCGAAGTCCTGCGCAATGCTCGGCCTAATCCGCAATGATCTGTTACTGAATAGAACAGAATCCGTTGCCATCGGTTCAAGCCGTTTCACGGGTTTCAACCAGAGCCGCAGGATAGACGGCCTGCTGCACTTCAATCCACGCATTGAGGTTGGCGCCCAGCATGCCCTTGCGCCACATGAGCCACGTTGTCGCACGCTCGAACGGTTCGGCCAGCGGATGCACCGCGACGCTCTCGCGCCCCGGCAAACTGGCCAACATCGACTCCGACATCAGCGCCACACCGCTGCCGGCAATCACGCAGGCGAGCATGCCCTGATAGGACTCGATCTCCATCGCCCGTCCCATCGCCGCATGCGAGTGAGAGAACCATGCCTCCAGACGCATGCGATAGGAGCAGCCCTGGCGAAAGGTGAACACCGAGCGCCCTTCTACATCCCGCGCACTGTAAACCGGCGGATGATCAGCTTCGGTAATCAGCACCAGCCGCTCCTCGCACAGCGGCACGCCGTCGAGCCCGGCCAGTTCGAGCGGGCCGTCCACCAGCGCGGCATCCAGACGTCCGGTAAGCAGGCCTTCGAGCAGTTCACCGCTCGGCGCCGACTGCACTTGCAGGTTCACCGCCGGGTATTGCTTGTGATAACGCGCCAGCAACGCCGGCAGATGGATCGCCGCCGTGCTGTACATGGTGCCGAGCACAAAGTCCCCGGCCGGTTGTCCGCCCATCACCGCCGCACGGGCCTGATCCCTTAGGGCAAAGAGTTTGCCGGTGTAGTCCAGCAGGACTTTTCCCGCAGGCGACAGTTGCAAACGCTGACGCTCACGAACGAACAATTCGACACCCATTTGCTCCTCGAGCTGTTTAAGCCGAGTCGACAGGTTCGATGGCACGCGATGCAGCCGTTCGGCCGCGCGAGTGATCGAACCTTCCTCGGCAACCGCCTGAAAGATCCGCAGTTGGCTGAACTCCACAACCTTTCTCCAGAACAGAACAAGTTAATCACTATTATTCAATTTTAAAGAAAGTCAATCAGTCCTAGCCTGACGGTCGTTACTCTTTCAATGGAATCCAGACCATGTCGCCGCTGATTCGCTTATCCGCTTGTTTCGTTGCCCTGATGCTGGCCATGGGCATCGGGCGTTTCGCCCTCACTCCACAAATGCCGCACCTGCTCAGCGAGGGACAGATCGACCTGACTGCCGCCGGTCTGATTGCGGCGGCCAACTACCTCGGATACTTGCTCGGTGCCGTAGACGCGATGTTTGCCCACCGTCCGCAACAGGTTCAGCGCCGACTGCACGGTGGTCTGTGGTTGTGCGTGCTGCTGACACTGGCCTCGTTCTGGGCTGACGGCTTCTGGTCGCATCTGGTTTTGCGCTTTGGCACCGGCGTGGCGAGTGCCTGGGTCTTGGTGATGATCACCTCGCTGAGTCAGCCGCTGGCGGCGGCGGCCGGTCGTCCACGGCTTGGGGCCTTGGTATTTGCCGGACCGGGGCTGGGGATTTTTCTGACAGGGTTGCTGGCGCTGGTCTCACATCTGCTGAACCAGACGTCCGCGACGTTGTGGCTGATTTATGCCGCAGCCGCGTTGGTAATGATGTTGGGGGTGTGGCGCCTGCTGCCGCAACCAACCACCGCCAAGACCATTGCGGCAACCTCCGTCAGTCCGTCGAGTCGTGGCATTGGTCGGTTGGCGGTGATTTACGCACTCTACGGCCTCGGCTACATCATCCCGGCCACGTTCCTGTCGCAGATGGCCACCGCGCAGTTTCACGGGCAATGGCAGGCAGATTTGCTCTGGCCGTGCTTCGGCCTGGGCGCGGCCATCGGGGTGCTGCTGGTGAGTCTGCGCCGTCACGATCCTCGGACCACGCGTCACTGGTTGATGGCTACGTTGTGGCTGCAAGCGGCCGGTGTTTTTGCCTGCCTGTCGGGCAGCGGTTGGGGCCTGGCACTGGCCGTCATCCTGTGCGGCACGCCGTTCCTGGCCTGCATGCAGCTAGTCATGCAACGCTCGCGGGAACTGGCGCCCCACACCATCCAGCGCAACGCTGGCATGCTCACCGCTTGCTTCGCCGTCGGCCAACTCAGCGGCCCGTTATTGGCCGCGTTGAGCAGCCATTTCAGCGGTGGCTTGCAGCCGGCGCTGGTCATCGCCGGATGCGGTTTGTTGATTGCCGGCGGACTGGCGATGCAATCGACTACTACTGGCCGAGCGCTTTGCGCAAACGCCGACGCAACCACGGCTCAGCGCTGACGAAAGTGATGCCGAGCAACACCAGTACCGCGCCGATGACGAAGTTCAGGCTCAGTCGCTCGCCGAGCAGCAACACACCGAAGGTGACCCCGAACAGCGGCGTCATGAATGAGAACACCGCCAGATTCGCCGCCAGATAACGGCGCAACAGCCAGAACCACACCAGATAACTGAAGAACGACACCACCAGCCCCTGGAACAGCACACTGGCCACCGCCACGGAGGTCAGGCTGACATGGGTGATCTGGCCGCTGAACAACGCGATCAACAACAGGCCGATGAAGCCGACGATCAACTGATAGAACAGGGTCAGTGTCACCGGAGCATCCGACAGGCGTGAGGCGCGCACCACCACGGTGGTCGCGCCCCAACAGGCGCCGGCCAACACACCGAAGGCATCGCCCAGCAACATGCGACGGTCGATGTTATCCCACGACACACCGCCGGCGAAGGCCAGCGCAATGCCGATGAATGCCAACACAATCCCCAGCCACTGCAAGGGCCGCAGACGCTCACTGGCCAACAGAAAATGCACGCCCAGCGCGGTGAAGATCGGCGCGGTGTAGAGGAACACCGACATGTGCGCAGCGGTGGTCAGTTGCAAACCTTCGCTGATAAAGAAGAACTCCAGGCCGAACAGTGCACCGGCCAGCAAACCGCCGCGCCAGGTGCTGCCGACCTGATCCCAGCCACCCTTCCAGCAGATGAGCAAGCCTACCAGCAACGCGGAAATCCCTGACCGCCCGGCTGCCTGCATCACCGGCGCGATATCCGGTGCGGCCCACTTGATCATCACTTGCTGCACGCCCCAGATCAGACACAGGCCGATCATCACCTGCAAGGCAAAACGGTCGGCATTGCGCCGCTCGGCACTCACCGCAACACCTCGAACACACACAACATGGCAGCCATCCAATGGTCAAAAACAGTGCCGAGGATTATCAGTCAGCCAGACAGAAAAAACCGTCCGGAAAAGACATTTAATTCTTCCATTGCGTCAGCAGTGAATGGCTGGTGAAGACAGTGCCTCCCACAGATGTTTGTGTCGAACGCAGGACTCGTGAACGACATCAATCACGGTGGGAGCCGGGCTTGCCCGCGAAGAGGCCCGTTCAGACAATAAAGATCAATGATGCGAAGCGCATAACCTGCGAGCCACCGAAAACCCGACAGTACACGCCACAGCGGTGGCAAACGCCCCCCACATCCAATCCATCAACGTCACCTGCACCGACCATCCGCGCAATGTCGCCCAATTGGTCAGGTCATACGTGCCATACGCCACCAGCCCCAACAACGCGCCCATCTTCGCTGCCCGCTGCCAACTCGATGCCGGCAACACCACAAACACCACACACCCGAAAACGTACAGCCAATAAAAAACCGCTGCCGGAACCAGCAGCGGTTTTTCGAGCATCAGTGAACCGAGCAGTTCACGATAGGTCGGCGCCATCAACAGGCCGAGCCAGATGCCGTCGAGCAACAGAAACGTCACCAGCGTGGCGACATAGGCAATCAGCGCTTTTTTCATTCAACCGACCTCAAGTAAGCCCATGAAACATGGGCCACGCAAGGCTCAGGTTAGTTCAATGCGATCGGCATGAATGACGATCTTGCCTTCCTTGTACAGCGAACCGATAGCCTTCTTGAAGTTGCCTTTGCTGACGCCAAACAGGCTAGTGATCAACACCGGATCACTCTTGTCGCTGACCGGCAGTGTGCCGGCGTTCTCGCGCAACTTGGCGAGGATTTTCGAGTTCAGGCTGCTGGCCGCTTCCTGGCCAACCGGTTGCAGGCTCAGGCTGATCTTGCCGTCGGCGCGCACTTCCTTGATGAAGCCTTTCTCGATCATGCCGGCGCGCATGAACTTGAAGATTTCGTTCTTGTGGATCAACCCCCAGTGCTTGTTGTTGATGATCGCCTTGAAGCCCATATCGGTGGCTTCGGCGACCAGCAGATCAACTTCCTGGCCCTGGCTGTAGTTGGCAGGGGTCTTGTCGAGATAGCGATCCAGCCGCGCGGTGGCGGTGATACGACGGGTGTGTTTGTCGAGGTAGACGTGCACCACGCAATATTCGCCGGCCGTCATCTGACGCTTTTCTTCGGAATACGGCAGCAACAGATCCTTCGGCAGCCCCCAATCGAGGAACACACCGATGCTGTTGACTTCAACAACTTTCAGACTGGCAAATTCACCCACCTGAACTTTTGGTTTTTCTGTGGTAGCGAGAAGTTTGTCTTCGCTGTCCAGATAAACAAAAACGTTGAGCCAGTCTTCATCTTCGCTGGGAATATCTTTCGGGATATAACGATTAGGCAAAAGAATTTCGCCGTCAGCACCGCCGTCCAGATATAAACCGAAGTTAGTGTGTTTAACCACTTGCAAACTGTTGTAACGCCCGACTAAAGCCATTTCCAGAACCCTCATTGCGTGGGCGGCATTCTACCCGTTTTGCCGTGAACGATGGCCGGCAGATTCCCAGGTTTCAGTAAAATCTGCGCAAAGCCTTGATTTTCCTTGGGCTCGGCTGCGCGGGTTGCCGCTCGTCAGGCCGGTTTGGCGCATTACGGCAGCTCGTCACAGCCCGGTGGAATATAAGTGATGTTATTTAAAACAGCAGGTTAGCCGATTATTTCGAGTATTGAATCGAGCGTAATGCCGTCACGGGGCGGGTTATTCCGGGGGATATTTAACAAGCTATTGTCAAGTTATTCCTGTACGATGCCTGGCCGAGTTACTTTTCTACAGGTTAATGGCCGCCATGCGTGTAAAAGCATCCACCAGCAAAGCAAAGCCAGCTCCAGCCGTTGAAACCAGCGAATCGATCAACGATCAGATCGCCGCGTTCCTCAAGTCTGGCGGCGAGATTCAGCAAATTGCCAAAGGCGTCAGCGGCCAGACGTTCGGCCCGTCCAAGCAGATCAGCCTGGGCAAGAAGTAACACCCGGTTTTACCCCCGTCCAGAGGCGCTTTGAGCTTCGAAGCGTCTGGACTGGCACCACGCAATACTCCCCCCGTTTAAAACAAACAAATACTCATGAATCGACGAACGGACATCAATGCCGATCATTCGCCGGTATCCTTGCACGCGTCTGGATCAAGCGTTTCAGCAGGCCCGCCGCCCTGCGCTCGCTGTTCATGGAGTGACGCATGCGCAAATCATCCTGTTTATTGCTCTCAAGCCTGATGGCTTGCACAGCTGTGCATGCGCAGGTTTTCCAGCGTGAACTTGGCGACTTCGACCTGAAACTCGACACCACACCCAGCCGCAGCATGGCCCAGGGCCTGGTCAAACCGGCGGTCGCTGGCTCGTTTCATGGCGGGCTCGACCTCAGCCACGACAGTGGCCTGTATTTCGGCCAGTACGCGCCGAGCATGGGCATCACGCCGGGCAAGAACCTCGAAATCGATTCCTATGTCGGTTTTAAACAACCTTTCGATCAAACCCTCGGCTATGAAATCGGGATGATCCACTACAGCTATCCCGAGGTAGACACACTCGACAGCCAGGAACTGTTCGGTGGCCTGACCCTGCTCGGCAGCCGTTTCGGCATCGCCCTGAGCCACGACCCGGACAAACAGAACAACACGTTGTTTGCCGATCTTGGCGGCAACCAACCGTTCGGCATCGGCGTCAGCATGAAATACACCACCCACCAGTTGAACACGCCCGTGGCCGTTGACGGCGGTTATGTCAGCAACTTTACCGATTGGTCGGTGAAGCTGTCCCGGCCGTTAATGGGCGTCGATCTCAACCTGATTTACAGCAACTCCAGCCTCAGCGGCAGCGATTGCTCGGCCTACTCCGGACACAACAGCCAGTGTGACGGCCTCGTCACATTCAAGGCCGAGCACGCATTCTATTGATCGGCTGAACTGCCGGGTTCATTGTGCGTTCACATAAGAATCAGACCCCAAGGCTGGCTATCGCAAGGATTCGCCCATGTCTCGCTGGTTCAAACATATCGCTACCCTCTTGATCTTCACCCTTGCCCTCGGCGCCTGCAGCCGCGTCGGCCTGGCTTATCGCTACCTCGACGTGATCATCCCGTGGACGCTCAGCGACTACCTGGACATGAACGGCGAGCAGAAAGGCTGGTTCAACGAACGCCTCAAAGAACACCTGAGCTGGCACTGCAGCACGCAATTGCCAGAGTATCTGGACTGGCTCGACCGCCTGCAAACGATGGTTGAAAACAATCAGGTGACCGACACCGCGCTGCAGACACGCACGGAAGAAGCCAAGCAGGCGATTGCTCAAACCGCACGGGAAATCACTCCGTCAGCCATCGAGTTGCTGCAAGGCTTGGATGACAAACAGGTCGCGGAAATGAACGACGCATTTGCCAAGGATTTGCGTAAACGCCAGCGGGAATATTTGAACCCGCCGCTTGCCCAGCAGATCGCCGAACGCGGCGCACGCATGGTCAAACGCCTCAACGACTGGCTCGGGCCATTGAGCGTCAATCAAGAACAGCGGGTAATGGTGTGGTCGACCGCGCTGGGCGACCAGAACACCCAATGGATCGCCAACCGCGCTCACTGGCAGCAGCAGTTCAGTAACGCCGTTGCCCAGCGTAAAAGTGCCGAATTCCCACAGCGAATCGAGACACTTCTGGTCAACCGCGAGCGTTTATGGACAACGGATTACCAGAAGGCCTATGCGAACACCGAAGCGCAAGCGCGCTCGCTGGCGGTGGATCTGATGGCCGAGAGCACACCGCAGCAGCGTCAGCGGTTGCTCAAGAAAATCGAAGGGGTGCGTAAAGACTTCAATGACCTCAAATGCCTCAAGGCCGCACAAAAACCTTGAATCAGACCACAAACCAATGTGGGAGCGAGCAAGCCCGCTCCCACAAAGGCTATCAGGCAATCTGCGCCTTGGAAGCCACCTCATCAAACGTCGCTTCATCCAGCGCATCTCCCTGCTCGTCCAGCACCTGCCGCGGATGATCATTTCCGGGAATGCTGCTGTCGATCAGGCTCAGCAGGCTTGATCCGCGTGGCGTCAGAATGAAATTGCTGCCGGTACTGCCCATATGATCCGGGCGCGGTTCGATAAATCCACGATCAAGCAACAAGCCTTCATATTCGCAGGCCACCGTTTTCAGGTGATCCAGATTCTCAATCGGCTCGCCTGCACTGGCTTTCTCGGCCGCATAGTCCTCGGCGTATTTTCGAGGGGCGAAACTTTCGCCAGCACTGTTCTGCACTTCATGCAGCAAGCGTTCAATCAAATCCCAGTTATAAGTCGTCATCCTGATTCAACCTCCGGTGCGCGTGATTTGGGGCGCTGTCATAGGTTGTGACCGGTGCCTGTCGCCGCCGTTCAGCCGCATTTTCCGCCGCGACCGACCGGCGGTCTGTCGAATTGATCGAGGGTTAAACGACTAGTCTGACAAAGACGGTTTCAACCCCCGCAGGAGAAATCATCATGAACGTTGAGAATCATCCGGTGGTATCGCGCGAAGAATGGCTCGCTGCGCGCAAACAACACCTGGCCGAAGAAAAAGCCTTCACCCGCGAGCGCGACCGCTTGAGCGCCAAACGCCGCGCATTGCCTTGGGTCAAAGTCGACAAGGACTACCGCTTCCACGGCCCGAACGGCGAGCTGAAACTGACTGACCTGTTTGGCAAACACAGCCAGTTGATCGTTTACCACTTCATGTTTGCCAAGGACTGGGAGGAAGGCTGTCAGGGGTGTTCGTTTCTGTCCGACCACATCGACGGCGCCAATCTGCATCTGGCGCATCACGATATTGCCGTGGTCGCGGTTTCCCACGCACCGTTCGAGCAGTTTCAGGCCTTCAAACAGCGCATGGGCTGGAGATTCGACTGGGTGTCGTCAGACGGTTGCGATTTCAACTATGACTTTGGCGTGTGTGCGCGCGCTGAAGATGTCGCTGCAGGAAAGGCTACCTACAACTACGAAAAGACTGACAGTGCCGAGGAAGAAATGCCCGGCCTGAGCGTGTTTTATCGTGATGCAAAAGGAGACATTTTCCACACCTACTCAACCTATGCCCGCGGTCTGGACATGCTGGTGGGTGCCTACAACTACCTCGACCTCACGCCCAAGGGCAGGAATGAGGACGAGATCATGGAGTGGGTGCGGCATCATGATCGGTATGAGTCGGCAATCAAGTCTCAATGCTGTCATGGGAAAGAAGGTTGAACAAAGTAGCCAAAGCGGGGGCCCATGGCCATCCGCTGTTTACTTAGAGAACGGGGCAGATTTGTTATCTGAATTGCTAATCGCTACGGCTCTGCAAGAGCGCCATTCTGATCATCGAAGATAGCAGCGATCTCAAAATAGTGACCATCCAACAGATAATTTCGACCCGATCAAGTCAATGGGTTCAGCACGTTTGTTGCGCTGAACTTTATCCCTGAAAAGCTCCTCAACCGGTTAACCCGCCTTAACCGGAACGAAGGCCTACCCCATGAAAACCCTGATCAAGCTCACCCTCGCCGCCACGCTCGCCTGCGCCCTGCCCGTCTGGGCTTGCACGCCGGAAGAAGCCACCGCCAAACGCGAACAACTGGCCAAGGAAGTTGCGAAGCTCACGCAGCAGAATCCGACCAAAGCCAAAGAAATGAACGACGAGCTACAGAAAATGGACCTGGGCACGGCCAGTGCGGATCTGCCAGACAAATGTCAGTTGATCGATCAGCGCTTGAAAGAGCTGGATTCGGCCGAGAAGAAAACCGAGGGTTAATCACCGCAGAATCAAAAGATCGCAGCCTTCGGCAGCGCCTACACCGCCCCCTGTAGTAGCTGCCGAAGGCTGCGATCTTTTGACTCTAAAAATGCACCAATGCATTTTTTACTTGCGCAAACGCATACATGGACTAAGGTTACCTCGAGCAAGGAGATCGGCACCGTTCATCGCAGATGAAAACCTTTAACCACCGATCGCTCGGCAACACCGCTACAACCACACAAGCTGGACGCTTGTTTTCACTCATGGAGGATTGAAAAAATGTTAACCAATGAAGCAACCCGATTCACCGGCGAAACGCTGCCAAGGTGCTTGAGCAGCCATCTGCTTGACCCGCAACTGGTCGAAGTCGAAGCGGCTGAACAGATCAACGCCCTCGCCACTGCAAGCCTCAACTTCAGCATGCAGAAACAAACCCAGACCAACTGGTGCTGGGCCGCCGTTTCCGCTTCGGTCGGCAACTATTACGGCACCGGGTCCTGGACCCAGTGCGGTGTGGCCAGTTCGGAACTGAATCGCAACTGCTGCAATCAGCCGGGGCCGTGCAACGTTTACGGCTATCTGGATTCCGCCCTGCGCACCACGCGCAGTTACAACGGCATGAATCAGGGTTCGCTGCAGATGTCGGCCATCCAGAACCAGATCAACATGGGCCGTCCGGTCGGCCTGCGCTGTGCCTGGTACGGCGGCGGTGCGCACTTCCTGACGATCTATGGCACCAACGGCAACTACGTGCTGGTCGCCGACTCGATCTATGGCTATTCGACCCGTGCGTTGAACGCTTTCCCCGGTTCGTATAACGGTGGCGGCAACTGGACCCACACTTACTTCACCGCCAAAAACTAGGAGGGCGACATCATGCAACTGACTTATCCAAAGGCGCCTTCCAACGGCGTTCAGACACTGCGTCCGGCGCTGCAAGCCGCACTGCAAACCCAAGGCTTCGGCGCCAATCGCCAGTTTGCCAATGCAGCACCTGCGAAAATCAGCCTCAGCGAAGCCTATCGCGGCTACTCATTGAGTCTGGATGACCTGAGCACCGGCAAAGGGCTGAAAGACGCCAAGGTGGGCGACTGGCATTACCTGGTGTTCGCCGATGGCGTGACGATTGCCGATGCGCAACTGGCCGATGTACGCGGTCACGTCGAGTTCGCCTCGTTGAACCACGGGACGCTCGCCGCCGCGACTGTCGGAGCGCTGAAACTGGCCGAACAGTCACCACAACTGCAGGGTAAAACCGTTGAGCTGCGGGTGTTGTTTGTTTCAGCGCTGCACGTTGTGGCGATCTGGCTGCACGCCGACGGTGAAGATGTGCTGATTCCAATCGATCCAACGCCCAAAGAACTGGCGGGCACCCGGTTGTACAGCGAGGCGGCGCTGCTCGCCCTGCTGAAGCCGGCCGCTGACACGGCAAAGCAACGTTTTGATGCCGACACCAGCGGGCAGCTCGGGAGCTGACAAATCCCGGCCGTAAAAAACCCGGACACTGTCCGGGTTTTTTGTGTGCGCCTGAAACGACTTACTCAGCCGCAGGCTCTGCCGGCTTGCGGCGCTTGAGCGGGGCCATGCCGTCGCTGCTCACCAGAGAGTCCGGCTTCGGACGATTGACGCTCTTGCGCTTGGTCGGCGTCTTGGCGGCGGTTTTCTTCTTGTCGCCCTTGGCGTCGGTCTTTTTCTTCTTCACGCCGACGGCTTTGCCCGAGGCCTTGACCTTTTTCGGCCCGCCGTAGGTGCCTTTGACTTCCTTGACGGTGCGGCGCTCGAAGCTTTGCTTCAGGTAGCGCTCGATGCTCGACATCAGGTTCCAGTCGCCATGGCAGATCAGCGAGATCGCCAGACCGTCGTTACCGGCACGACCGGTACGACCGATGCGGTGTACGTATTCGTCGCCGCTGCGTGGCATGTCGAAGTTGATAACCATATCCAGACCATCGACGTCCAGACCACGGGCCGCGACGTCGGTCGCTACCAGAATCTTCACCCCGCCCTGCTTCAGACGATCGATCGCCAGTTTGCGATCCTTCTGGTCTTTCTCGCCGTGCAACACGAACGCCTTGTATTCCTGAGCCACCAGACGACCATAGATGCGGTCGGCCATGGCGCGGGTGTTGGTGAAGATGATTGCTTTCTGATAGGTCTCGTTGGCCAGCAGCCAGTTCACGATCTGTTCTTTGTGCTGGTTGTGGTCAGCGGTGATGATCTGCTGACGGGTGGTCGAGTTCAGTTGGCTGACCGCGTTGAGTTGCAAGTGCTCAGGGTTGTTCAGCACCTTGGCGATCATCTCGCGCAGGCCGGAACCGCCGGTGGTGGCGGAGAACAGCATGGTCTGCTGACGGTTCGGGCATTCATCGACCAGACGCTGCACGTCTTCGGCAAAACCCATGTCGAGCATGCGGTCGGCTTCGTCGAGCACCAGCACTTCAACTTCTTTCAGATCGAGGTTGCCGGCGTTGAGTTGCTCGATCATCCGGCCTGGGGTGCCGATGAGGATGTCCGGCACCTTGCGCAGCATGGCGGCCTGCACCTTGAAGTCTTCACCGCCGGTGATCAGGCCGGACTTGATGAAGGTGAACTGCGAAAAACGCTCAACTTCTTTCAGGGTTTGCTGGGCCAGTTCACGGGTGGGCAGCAGGATCAGCGTTTTGATGCTGACGCGGACCTTGGCCGGGCCGATCAGGCGGTTGAGGATCGGCAGTACGAAAGCGGCGGTCTTGCCGCTACCGGTTTGCGCCGTCACCCGCAGGTCACGCCCCTGGAGCGCCAGCGGAATGGCCGCGGCTTGCACAGGCGTTGGCTCGACAAATTTCAGCTCGGCCACGGCTTTAAGCAGGCGTTCGTGCAGGGCGAATTGGGAAAACACGGGTGCTACCTCGAAGATATGCAAAAAAACAGCTGCATAGGTTACCGGTTTCGAGCGCTCAGGCCGAGTTTCTTTATACAAACGGTGCTAATCAGTGGTTTTTTGTTGCCTGATTTGTCTCTTACGGTAATACACAGCGTCTTAAATGCTCTAATCGCCCATCGCGTCTTACAGAAGAATCGTTTCTCTTATGGATTTCAAACAGCTCTGGCTCAACGCCCAGGACCTCTGGGGCACCCTGGAACAGCATCCACTCTTGCAGGCCGGCCTGGCTTTGGCAGTGTTGCTGGTGATCGCGCTGGTACTCGGACGAGTGGCGCGCTACCTGATCCTGCACGCCAGCCGCATGCTCGGCCGCCAGCCTTCGCTGCACTGGATCAACGATTTTCGCCACAACAAGGTGTTTCAGCGTCTGGCGCAAATGACGCCATCGCTGGTCATCCAGTTCGGCCTGCATCTGGTGCCCGAACTGAGTGACACCGCCATGACCTTTCTGGGCAACGTGGCGCTGGCGTTTACCATCCTGTTCCTGTTGCTGTCGGTCACCGCCCTGCTCAACGCCTTGCTCGACATCTATGCACGCACCGAACACGCCCGCACTCGCTCGATCAAGGGCTATGTGCAACTGGCGAAAATGGTCTTGTACGTGTTTGGCGCAATCATCATCGTCGCCACCCTGATCGACCGTTCGCCACTGTTGCTGCTCTCGGGTCTGGGCGCGATGTCGGCGGTGATTCTGTTGGTCTACAAGGACACGCTGCTGTCGTTCGTCGCCAGCGTGCAACTGACCAGCAACGACATGCTGCGGGTCGGCGACTGGATCGAGATGCCACAAGTCGGTGCCGATGGCGACGTGGTCGACATCACCCTGCACACGGTCAAGGTGCAGAACTTCGACAAGACCATCGTCTCGATCCCGACCTGGCGCCTGATGTCCGAGTCGTTCAAGAACTGGCGCGGCATGCAGCAGTCTGGCGGGCGGCGGATCAAACGCAGCCTGTTCATCGACGCCAGCGGTGTGCGTTTCATTCGCGATGATGAAGAAGAGAAGCTGAGCCAGGTACATCTGCTGACCGACTACATGGGCCGCAAGAAAGCCGAGCTCAAGGCGTGGAACCAAGCCCAGGGCAATGTCGCGGCGATGTCCGCCAATCGTCGACGCATGACCAACCTTGGAACGTTCCGCGCTTATGCGCTGGCGTATCTGAAAAGCCACGCAGAGATCCAGCCGAACATGACCTGCATGGTCCGTCAGATGCAGACCACGGCTCAAGGCATTCCCCTGGAAATCTACTGTTTCACCCGCACCACGGCGTGGGCCGATTACGAGCGGATTCAGGGAGATATTTTTGACTATCTGCTGGCGGTGTTGCCGGAGTTTGGCCTGAGCCTGTATCAGCAGCCAAGCGGCGGGGATCTGCGGACGGGGTTGCTGCCGGCGGTGTTGGGTGCAAGCCACATTCCCGAAGCCCAGAAACACTTGATGTAACACCGCGAAGCAAAAACGGTGGGAGCGGGCTTGCCCGCTCCCACAGTGGGTTATGCGCTGGCCAGTGGTTTGCGGATCCCCAACCGGCTGATCCACACCGCTGCCAGAATCACACTCGCGCCGAGGAACAATCTTCCAAGCGCCTCATGCTGATTCCAGATCAGCAGATTCAGCAGCAAGCCCAACGGTACATGCAGGTTGTTCATCACCGCCAAAGTCCCGCCGTTGACCAGGCACGCTCCCTTGTTCCACCAGTACATGCCCAACGCCGTCGAGACCAGACCGAGGAACAGCAACACCCCCCATTGCAGCGGCGCTTCCGGCAGGAAGTTGGCTTTGCCGAACATCAGGAACGCTGGCAACACCACCGCCAGCGCACCGAGATAGAAGAAGCCGAAGCGCCGGTAATGCGGCAGATCGCTGGGATGTTTTGCCACCAGATGCTTGTACAGCACCTGCCCGGCGGCGTAGGTGAAGTTGGCCAGTTGCAGCAGCAGGAAGCCCATGAAGAAGTCCGGATTGATCCGGTCGAAACGAATCACCGCCGCGCCGCCCACCGCCACCAGTGCGGCGACCAGCGCCCATGGGTTGAAGCGGCGATTCAGCGCATCTTCGATCAGCGTTACGTGCAACGGCGTGAGGATGGTGAACAGCAACACCTCCGGCACCGTCAACACCCGGAAGCTCAGGTACAGGCAGACGTAGGTCACGCCGAACTGCAATGCGCCGATCAGCAGCATGCCGCGCATGAACGCCGGCTCCACCGAACGCCAGCGGGTCAGCGGGATGAACACCAGCCCGGCCAGCACCACACGCACCAGCACCGCAAAGTAACTGTCGACATGACCGGCCAGGTATTCACCGATCAGACTGAAAGAAAACGCCTGGATCAGCGTGACAAAAAGTAGATAGCCCATGCTCGCCTCTGTTTCGAATGGCGGCGACGATAGCGGGTTTTGTCGTGAAGCGGATAAATCGCAGGCAAAAAAACCTCGAAAAAACTGCCTGGTCAGTCCCCTCGCCTTTCGGGTGAGGGCTATCAAGAACCCCCAATAAGCTCAAGCTTGAGCAAAGACCAAGGCTTGCGGCACATCGATGTCCCAAAGCACCCCGGGATCCTCCACCACCACTTCCACCACCCGTCCCTGCTTGAACAAAGGCCTGGCACCGCGCTCACCCGACAACGCCTGCAACCGCGCCCCCAACGAACGGCCGAACCCGACTGGATGCCCAAACTCGCCATCCAGCACCGGCACGCTCACCGCATCATCGGCCATCGCCGCCGCCACCTGCTCGATACTCGACGGCAAGATAAACGGCATATCCCCCAGCACGATCAGCCAGCCATCCACATCCGGACACGCCGCCACACCCGCTGCAATACTGTCGCCCATCCCGGTCGATGCAATTGACAGCACCTCGCAACCATAAGCCTGCGCCATGCGCATCGCCTGCGGCCGCGCTTCAGTCGTCACAAGGATTCGCTTGTCGAGACTGGCCGGCAGATTGACCAAGACCTGCTCGATCACCGAACGCACGGCGCCATCACGACCGGCGCAATCAGCCAGTAACTTATCCTTGTCGGCGCCCGCCACTTCGCGAAAGCGACGGCCCTCGCCCGCTGCCAGCACAATCACAGCAATGGATCGACTCATGCGCCCTCCACTGCCCTTATCTGTTTCAGCTCGACGCCGTTTTTGATCGCGACGATTTCTGCCAGCAAGGACAAAGCAATTTCCGCCGGCGAATGACTGCCGATGTGCAGCCCGATCGGACCGTGCAATCGACTGATGGCCTGTGCCGACAAGCCTAGCTGGGCCAGATTTTCCCGACGCTTCTGGCTGTTGACCCGTGACCCCAGCGCGCCGACGTAAAAAGCTCGCGAGTCGAGCGCAGTGAGCAGCGCCATATCATCCAGGCGCGGGTCGTGAGTCAGCGCGACAATCGCCGTGCGTTCGTCGGTCTGAATGCTCAACACTGCATCATCCGGCATGCCGGGGACGAAACGACCGTGATGCTCTTCCCAGCCATAGACGAACTCGGCGCGCGGATCGCAGATCAACACCTCGAAATCCAGCAACCGCGCCATGTCCGCGACGTAACGTGACAATTGCCCGGCACCGATCAACAGCAGACGCCAACGCGGGCCATAGATGGCACGCAGGGTTTTGCCGTCGAAGAGCAGCGAATCGGACTGGCTGGCTGGCGACAACACCACTTCACCGGTGTCGATATTCAGCTCGCGCGCCACAATCTCGTGGGCTTCGCAACGTGCGAGCAATTCGGCCACCCACGCCGAATCGCCGACGCGCTCTTCAGTCAGACGCAACGTGCCACCGCAAGGCAAGCCGAAGCGCGCCGCTTCTTCACGGGTAACGCCGTAAGTGATCAATTGCACGGGCGGCCCGTCGGTAGCGATGCGTCCGTCGTGCAGACGGGCGATCAAGTCATCCTCGACACACCCACCCGACACCGAGCCGATCACCACGCCATCTTCGCGCAACGCCAACATCGCGCCAGGAGCCCGGGGCGCGGTGCCCCAGGTCTGCACCACGCTGAACAGCACGACCCGCTGCCCGGCGCGGCGCCATTCGTGCACGCTGCGCAGGACGTTCAGGTCGACGCTGTCCATCACGCTTTCGCCTTCTGCCAGCCCTGCAACTGATAACGCACCGGCAGGTTCCGGATGCGTTGGCCGGTCGCCGCAAAAATCGCGTTGCACAACGCCGGCGCGATAGGCGGCACACCTGGCTCACCGACGCCGCCCAATGGCACATCACCCGGCGGCGTCACCAGATGCACCGCGACGTCCTTGGGCGCCAGCGACATGCGCGCCACTTCATACATGTGGAAGTTGTCTTGTTGAACCTTACCGTCCTTGAAGCTGATTTCACCCAGCACCGCGTTCCCCAGGCCCATGACACACGCGCCCTCGAACTGCGACCGGATGCGTTCAGGGTTGATCTGCGGCCCGCAATCCACAGCGATGTCAGCCTTGTGCACGATCAGCGTGCCGTCATCCTTGACCTCGACCTCAATCACCGCTGCCACGTAAGTCACGAAGCTGTAATGCACCGCCAATCCCAGACCACGGCCCTTGGGCAGTTTGCGCCCCCAACCGGCCGCCTTGGCAGCGGTTTCCAGCACGGTGCGCATACGCCCGGTGTCGATCGGATAACGCTCAGGGGATTCGCCGTAGTTCCACTCTTCACTCAACGTGCGCGGGTCGATCTGCCGATCCGGGCCAAGCAGCTTGATCTGGTACTTGAGCGGATCCTCACCGGCCTTGTGCGCCAGTTCGTCGACAAAGCTCTGGATCGCGAAACCATGGGGAATGTTCGACACCGAGCGATACCAGCCAACCCGCGTATGCACCGTGGCTTCGGGGTTTTCCAGACGCACATTGGGAATCGCATACGCCATGTTGGTGAAGCCCATACCCAACTCGAACGCCGCTTCATGATTCATGCCCGGCGCGAACAGCGCGGTAATGCTTGGCGCCACGGTGCGGTGCAACCAGCCGGACGGCATGCCGTCCTTGTCGACGCCAGCCTTCAGGTATTCAGCGGACACGGTGTGGAAGTACGAATTGTGAACGTCATCTTCGCGCGTCCACTGTACCCGCACGGCTTTGCCGGGGAATTGCTTGGCGAGGATTGCCGCTTCGATGACAAAGTCGGGTTTCGACTTGCGACCGAAACCGCCGCCGAGCAAGGTGACATTAACGGTCACGTTGTCGAAAGGCAGCCCTAAACGCTCGCTGATTCGCTCACGGGTAACCTGCGGTGCCTGACTCGGCGCCCAGGCTTCGCAGTGGCCGTCCTGGTAGCGGGCAATCGCGACCATTGGCTCCATCGGCGCTTGCGCCAGATGTGGCAAATAATAAGAGGCTTGAAGGGTGCTCGCGGCGCCGCTCATGGCTTTGTCGATATCGCCAGTGTTGCGCACCACTTTGCCGGGTTTCAGCGACGCGGCTTCCAGTTCCTTGCGGTAGGCAACCGAGTCGTAACTGGCGTTCGGGCCGTCATCCCACTCGATCTTCAGCGCCTCGCGCCCCTTGATCGCAGCCCACGTGTTACTGGCGACCACCGCGACTCCGCCCAACGGCTGGAACTCCGAGGGCAACGGACGACTTTCGATCTGCATCACTTTAAGCACGCCGGGGACCTTCAGCGCGGCGCTGTCATCCAGCGATTTGACCTTGCCGCCATACACCGCTGGCCGGGCAATGGTGGCGTACAACATGCCATCGAAATGCACATCGGCGCCGTACACCGCGCGCCCCTTGACGATGTCATCACCGTCGATGGCTTTGGTGCCCTCCTTCCCGATGTAGCGAAATTCGGACGGCTGCTTGAGGCGCAGACTGTCACGCGCCGGCACCGCCAACGCACTGGCCGCAGCGGCAAGTTCACCATAGCCCAGCTCACGGCCGGACGGTTTATGCAGCACTTTGTGCAACTGTGCATGACACTCGCCAACCGGCACTTTCCACTGCTCGGCCGCCGCTTGTTCCAGCATCGCCCGGGCTGCCGCGCCGCAGCGGCGCATCGGTTCATACCAGTGGCGCATGCTGCGCGAACCGTCAGTGTCCTGGTTACCGAAACGCACTTCATCGCCCGGCGCCTGCTGGACTTTGACGTGAGCCCAATCGGCCTCCAACTCGTCGGCCACCACCATGGTCAGACTGGTACGCACGCCCTGGCCCATCTCGGAACGGTTGCAGACCACGGTCACGGTGCCATCAGCGGCGATGCTGACGTAAACCTTCGGATCGTCGATCCAGCCGTTGGGCATGCCGTCGGCGCCGAACTTCTTCGGTTTGTCCTCAGCCAACGCATCCTGCCAACCCCAACTCGCTGCCAACACCAGTGCACCGGTGGCGGTGGCGCCTTTGAGAAAACCGCGACGGCTGAGATTGCTCAGGGCGAAATCATGGGGTAGACGACTCATGCCTTGGCCTCCTTCAAATGAGTGGAAGCCTGACGGATCGCGGTTTTGATTCGGTTGTAGGTGCCACAGCGGCAGATATTGCCAACCATCGCTTCTTCGATCTGTTGGTCGCTCGGGTTCGGGTTGGTTTTCAGCAATGCAGTGGCCGACATGATCTGCCCGCCCTGACAGAAACCACACTGGGCCACGGCGCTGTCGAGCCAGGCTTGCTGGACGACTTGCCCGACCGGATCAGCGTGCAGGTTGTCGATGGTCGTAACGTTCTGCCCGACGACCGAGCCGATCGGCGTGATGCAACTGCGTGCCGGCAAGCCGTCGATATGAATCGTGCACGCGCCACACAAGCCCATGCCGCAGCCGAACTTGGTGCCGTTGTAACCGGCGACGTCGCGAATGGCCCACAGCAGCGGCATGTCTTCGGTGACGTCAAGGGAATGGTCTTGACCATTGAGTTTCAGGGTAATCATGGGCACGCCCGCATATTCATGGAGGTTATGGGGTCGAGCAATCTGCTGCCGAAAAAGCAACGGAGGGTTCACGCAGATCGACTCAGGCTAATGAGGCTCTCTTGTGCCGACGGGAACGCCTGCACCGGGCCTTTGATGGAGCAAATGGCTGGTATCGTTAGCTCACTAAGTTAACCCAGCGTTAACAAAAAAGCCCTGCACTTTTTAATCGGTGCAGGGCTTGGGATGGTGTTCTGCAAGCGTAGCCTCAATAACGATTGGGCTCCATTTCAAGCTCGACATTGAAACGCTCGGCAATATCGTTCTGGATACGTTGCGCCAGATCGAGCAATTGCAGGCCTGTCGCCGTCCCGTAGTTGACCAGCACCAGCGCCTGCAATTTATGCACACCGGCATCGCCCTCACGAAAACCTTTCCAGCCTGCGCGCTCGATCAGCCAACCGGCCGCCAGCTTCATCTGCCCGTCTGGCTGCGCGTACGCCACCAGATCCGGGTGCTGCTCCTTGATCTGCGCCACCCGCGCCGCCGACACCAGCGGGTTCTTGAAGAAGCTACCGGCATTGCCGAGCACTGCCGGGTCCGGCAGTTTTTCGCTGCGTATGCTGCAAATGGCGCGGCTGACGTCGGTGGGCGTCGGCTGTTCGATGCCCTGTTCGGTCAAGCGCTGACGCACCGGGCCGTACTCCAGGTGCAGATGTGCCACGCGATCGAGTCTGAAGCGCACCCGCAGAATCAGCCAACGCCCCGGCTCCTGTTTGAACAGGCTGTCGCGGTAGGCGAAGTTGCATTCTTCCAGGGTGAAATCGCGCAGCTCGCCGCTCTGACGATCCAGCGCGGTGAGCCCGGCAAATACATCCTTGATCTCGACACCGTAGGCACCGATGTTTTGCATCGGCGCTGCACCAACGGTGCCGGGAATCAGGCTGAGGTTTTCCAGTCCGGAGAAACCCTGTGCCAAGGTGTGTTGCACAAACGCATGCCACGGTTCGCCCGCTTCGGCTTCAATCACCACACGGTTGCCGTCATCACTGATCACGCGGATACCGCGTGTGGCCATGCGCAGCACCAGCGCCGCAATGTCAGCGGTCAGCAGCAAGTTACTGCCGCCACCGATCACCAGCAACGGCACCTGGTGAGCAGCAGCATAGCTCAGCGCCTCACGCACCTCGGCGTCGCTGTGGGCTTCGGCATACAGTTGCGCCTGCACATCAACGCCAAAACTGTTGAACGGTTTCAGGGAAACCCCGGGTTGCACCTGCAAACTCATAACCGGCCCTTCACTTCGATCAACAGTTGGTCACACGCCGTCTCGATCAGATCCAGCACCTGCTCGAAGCCCTGATCGCCGTCGTAGTACGGATCTGGCACGTCATCGACCACACCGGCATAACGACGCAGGAACAGATCCAGTTCGGCCTTGCCGGTGGACGGCTGCAAGGCCTTGAGATTGCGCAGGTTGCTGTTGTCCATGGCCAGGATCAGGTCGTAACGGGCGAAATCGGCACGGCTGACCTGTTGCGCGCGTTGCGCCGACAGGTCATAGCCACGCACTTTGGCCGCGGCCTGGCTGCGCTTGTCCGGTGGGTTGCCGACGTGCCAGTCACCAGTACCGGCAGAAGCCACTTCAACCTGATCCGCCAACCCGGCCTCACGCAGTTTGCGGCGCAGCACGCCTTCGGCAGTGGGTGACCGGCAAATGTTGCCCAGGCACACAAACAGAACGCGCATCAGGCCTCCAGCAGGCGACGGACGCGCTCGAGGTCTTCGGCGGTGTCGACACCGGTCGGCGGCGCGATCAGAGCGTCAGCCACATGAATACGCACGCCATGCCACAAGGCACGCAGTTGCTCGAGGGATTCGGTGTTTTCCAGCCAGCACGGCCCCCAACTCACGAAGTCCTGCAAGAAACCAGCACGGTAGGCATAAATGCCGATGTGGCGACGGTACGGCACGCCTTCGGGCAGTTGCTCGCGGCTCTTGGCGAAGGCATCGCGGGCCCACGGCAACGTGGCACGGCTGAACGTCAGCGCCAGGCCGTTGAGGTCGCTGACAACCTTGACTACGTTCGGGTTGAACAGGGTTTCCACGTCCTCGATCGGCTCGGCCAACGTGGCCATCCGCGCTTCGGTGTGGGCTGCAAGATTGGCGGCGACCTGATCGATCACGCTCGGTGGGATCAGCGGCTCATCGCCTTGCACGTTGACCACGATCGCGTCGGGTTCAAGCCCCAGTTTCGCCGCGACCTCAGCCAGACGATCGGTGCCGGAGTTGTGATCTTCACGGGTCAAAACCACTTCGGCGCCAAACCCCTTGCACGCCTCAACGATGCGCGCATCGTCCGTTGCGACCACCACGCGGGTGGCGCTGCTTTTGCTCGCCTGCTCCCAGACGTGCTGGATCATCGGTTTGCCGGCAATCAACAGCAACGGTTTGCCCGGCAACCGAGTGGAGGCGTATCGCGACGGGATGACAACGGTGAAGGCTGTGGTCATTTATCCAGACGCTCGTCGGTGGTCAAGGTGCGGGCTTCGGTTTCGAGCATCACCGGGATGCCATCACGGATGGGATAGGCAAGACCTGCACCCTTGCTGATCAGTTCGGTTTTGTCGGCGCTGAGCTTGAGCGGGCCTTTGCAGATAGGGCACGCGAGGATGTCGAGCAATTTGGTGTCCATGAACATTCCCTGGATAAAAGAGTTAAGGCAAAAGACGATCCGGCAACAGGCGCATCAGTTGTGTGTCGAACCAGGCCACAAAAGCCGGCGACGGCACCGCATCGACCGCCAGGTACCACCAGTCGGCAGCAGCGAAGGCACGGCACTTCACCGCGTCCTTTTCGGTCATCACCAATGGCAATGACGGTGTAAAATTCAAGGCCTGCACGCTGTATTCGGCGTGGTCGGCAAACGCATGGGGGACTGCTCGCCAGTCTAGCGCTTCGAGGGTATTGAAGAAACGTTGCGGATTGCCGATCCCGGCGACCGCGTGCACAGCCTGACCGGCCGGAAAATGATCGAGCGGCATACGTTTGCCGCTGCGCAGATTGACCAGTGCGGTGGGTTGCAGACGGAAGGCGAAACCGTCGTCGCGATCATCGAGCGCACCGTTGAACAGCACACCATCGACGCTTTGCAGACGTTCAATCGGCTCGCGCAATGGCCCGGCAGGCAGGCAGCGCTTATTGCCCAGGCCTCGGGCGGCGTCGATCAGCACCAACTCCAGATCCCGGGCCAAACGGTAATGCTGCATGCCGTCGTCGGACAGAATCAGATCCAGCGGTTCGCTTTCGAGCAAGGCTTTGACGGCGGCGCTGCGATCGGGGTCGATCATCAGCGGCACGCCGGTGCGCTGAACGATCAGCAGCGGTTCATCGCCCGCGATATCGGCGCTTTGATCAGCCTCGACTCGCCATGGCAGTTGCGCAGGCTTGGCGCCGTAGCCACGGCTGACCACGCCCACACGCAAACCGCTGCGCCGGCAGTGTTCGATCAGCCAGAGAATCATCGGTGTCTTGCCCGTGCCCCCGACGGTGATGTTGCCGACCACGATCAGCGGCACTGGTGGCTGGTAGATTTCACCTTCGCCATCAAGAAAACGCTGGCGTTTGTTGACCACCACGCGGCGGTACAACATTTCCAGCGGCCGCAGCAGCGTCAGGGCCGGGTGCCCCTGATACCACGCGGCGAGCAAGCGATCAGACAGGCTCATCAGGATTTGGGCGCCGCCTCGACCGTGGTCATGCGCAGATGGCTGAAACCGAGCTTGCCGGCCGCGTCCATGGCAGTGATCACCGATTGGTGTTGAGTTTTGCCATCGGCACTGATCGACAACGGCAGGCTGGTGTCGCCGTTGGATTCTTTCTGCATGGCTTCCATCAGGGTGGCCAGATCGTTTTTCGGCAGAATCTTGTTGTTCACCGAAAACACGCCCTCGGCGCTGATGGCGACGTCGATCTGTTTGACCTGCTGATCTTCGGCGGGCGAGCCGCTGACCGCTTCCGGCAAATCGACGCGCAACTGGGTTTCACGGGTAAAGGTGGTGGTCACGACGAAAAACAGCAGCAGGATAAACACCACGTCAATCAGCGACGCGAGGTTGATGTCCACGGTTTCCCGGGGTTTGCGACGGAATTTCACGCTTTGCCCTCAGCCAGATCGACGTCACGGTCGCCCTGCACCACTTCAACCAGTTTGATCGCCTCCTGCTCCATGCCCACCACCAGTTCATCGATGCGGCGCTGCAGGAAACGGTGGAAGAAAACCGCCGGAATACCGACCATCAGGCCCGCTGCGGTGGTGATCAGCGCTTTGGAAATACCGCCAGCCAACACCGAGGCGTTGGTGCCCATGCCGGAACCGGTGAACGCGCTGAAAATATCGATCATGCCCAGTACGGTGCCGAGCAGGCCCAACAAGGGCGCCATGGCGGCGATGGTGCCCAGTGCATTTATGTAGCGTTCAAGCTCGTGAATGACCCGGGCAGCGGCCTCTTCGATGCACTCTTTCATGATCTCGCGACCATGTTTGGAGTTGGCAAGGCCTGCGGCGAGGATTTCCCCCAGCGGCGAATTGGCGCGCAATTCCTTGAGTTTTTCTTTATTGAGCTGCTTGTCCTTGATCCAGACCCAGACCTGACCCAGCAGATGCTCGGGAGTGACGCGACTGGCGCGCAGGGTCCACAGGCGCTCGGCGACAATCGCCATGGCCGCGATGGAACTCAGAATGATCGGCAACATCATCCAGCCGCCGGATTTGACCAATTCCCACACAGTGACAGTCCCCTCGAAAAAGTGCGCCACTTTACCATACCGGTTCATGATTAAGACCCGCCGCCCCGACGACCGTGACGTCGCCTTCGTCCACGCCCCGATCAATGGGTCAATGACGGTGGATCACGCCAGAAACGCTGCTGTTGGCGCATTGTCCAGGGTGGCCTGAAGCGGCCCAATTGCAGATGAATGGCGCCCTGTTCAGCACTGTCATAAATGCGCAGCCCCTGTTTGCGATAGCGTGCCAGCACCGTCGGGTGGGGGTGGCCAAACGAATTCCCGTGACCTCGGGAAATCAGCACGGCGCCGGGCTTCAACACTTTCAGCAAGGCCATCGATGAAGAACTGCGGCTGCCGTGGTGCGGCGCTTGCAACCATTGCGTCGGGACTGCCAGCGGGCTGTCGAGCAGGACACGTTCGGCATGGGTGTCGATATCGCCGGTTAACAGCAGGCGCTCGCCGTTGGCCTCGACCTGTAATACGCAGGAGCGCTGGTTGCTGTCGCGGGCATCCGCCCATTGCCACAGGTGAAAACCGACGCCATCCCACTGCCATCGGCGGCCACTTTCACAAGCTTCGGCGTTCAGTTCGGCTGGCAGCCCGGGCGGATCGCCGCTGATGACTCGATCCACCTTCAAGTGGCGCGCCACTGCCAGGGCGCCACCGGCATGATCGGCATCGGCGTGGCTGAGCAGCATCAAGTCGAGCTTCTCGACCCTCCATTTGCGCAAGGCGGGCAGCACAACGCGTTCGCCGAGGTCCAAATCACCGAAACGCGGCCCGGCGTCGTAGAGCAAGGTGTGATGCCGGGTGCGGACCAGAATCGCCAGCCCCTGGCCGACGTCGAGCTGCCAGATGTCGGCCAAGCCTTCGTCCAATCGCTCGCGTGGCGGCACGACCAGAACCAGCAGTAACGGCCAGCCCAGAGGACGCATCGGTACACCGCGCGGCAGCAGTAACAGCAAGGCGCCTAGACTGCCCATGGCTAACGCCCACGCGGGAATCGACGGTGCAATCCACGCAGGCCATTGCCCGGCAATCAACGCCAAGGCTCGAAACAACCCGTCGATCAAACCGCCGGCCGCCCATAACAGGCCTTCGCCGACATACGGCACGGGTAACAATAAAGTGCCGAGCAATGCCGGCGGCAACACCACCAGACTGATCCAAGGCACCGCCAGCAAATTCGCCAACGGCCCACTCAGGCTGATCGGCAAGCTCAGCACCATCAGCACTGGACACAAACCGATTGCAATCAGCCACTGCGCCCGCGTCCAGGTTTGCCACCAACGCCAGCCTCCGAGACGACCGCCAAAGGTAAGGATCAGCACCGCCACCGCCGCGAACGACAACCAGAAACCGGGGCGCAAACCGGCCAGCGGATCAAGCAACAGCACGGCGTTGAACGCCAGCAACAGCGGCCACCACGCGCCGAGATGGCGAAAGCGCAAACGCCACAAAAGCACCAGCCCGACCATCACGCAGGCCCGGCGCACCGGCACGTCGAACCCGGCGAGCAGCCCGTAACCAAGCGCCGCGGCGAACGCCAGCGCACAGGCCCATGGCAGCCACGGCCAACGCAGCGGCCACAGCCCATAACGGGCCAACCCGGCAACCACCAGGTACATCACCGCCGCCAGCATTGCGATGTGCTGGCCGGAAATCACCAGTAAATGGACGGTGCCGGTGTCCTGCAGAATCTGCCAATCGTCGCGGCTGAGCCCAGAGCCATCGCCCAGCACCAGCGCGGCCAATGCACCGGCCCGACCCTGAGCGTCCACCGCGAGCAAGCGCTGACGAATGCTGTCGCGCCACGCCCACCGCGCCTCGGCCAAACGCCGGCCATCCTTGATCGAACCGGTCGCACCGATGCGTTGCGCCAGCAGCCAGGCTTCGTAATCGAAGGCATCCGGATTGAGCAAACCGGCCGGGCGTTTGAGCTTGACCGCCAGGCGCCAGCGCTCGCCACTGTTGACCGGTGGCCCGGCGTACCAGGCCAGACGCATCAGTGACGGCAGTTTCTCGTGACGCGAGCGCGCATCAGCCAATTCGAAACGCACCACACCGTCGCCATTGTGCGGCAGACCAACCACCCGCCCCTCAAGCCAGCGGGTTTCGCCGTCCAGACGGGTTGAAAGTCGCTCATCCAACGCCCATTGCGCGCCGACGCAGGCCCAAGTGAAACCAAACAATAAAAATGCCAATGGATAGCTGCGAAACGGCAGCAACATCAAACCCACCACCGCCAGCAACACGGCCAACCCGGCCGGCGGCAAAGCCGGCAAAACTATCGGGGCCAGCAGACCGACTGCCAACGCCATCATCCCTGTGCGCATAAGCCCGTCCTTGAGAGTCGCGCACTTAGGCATAGCGGGTCTTGGGCACGACCGTCGTCAACAATTGTCACAAAGTCTGAATGGGCGGTTCGTAGAATCCAGACATACTTGCCGCCTTAATCGACCGAGAAGCCTTATGCCCCGGCGCTTATTCAAACGCTACATGCCCGACCCAACGAGGATCAGGGAACACAAATCCTTACGATTTCTCGGCAAGTTGCTGCATGACCCGAACCTCTGGCACCTCAATCGCCACTCGGTCGCTCGAGCAATGGCAGTGGGTCTGTTTACCGCATTCCTACCGATCCCGTTGCAGATGCTGGTGGCCGCAGCGCTGGCAATCAAGGTGCGCGGCAACCTGCCAATTGCTGTGAGCCTGGTCTGGCTGACCAATCCGATCACCATGCCAGCGGTGTTTTTTTGCACTTATAAGGTGGGTGCGTGGCTGATGGACGTGCCGATACGGCATTTGCCCGATCAACTGACCTGGGAATGGATAAGCGGTGAGCTGTCGACATTATGGCAACCGTTTTTGCTCGGTTCGGTGCTGTCCGGGTTGGTGCTGGGCGCCCTCGCCTACTTCGTGGTCATGATGTATTGGCGCTGGTGGGTCGCACGGCAATGGGCGCGGCGCAAGAAAAACCGAACGCCTTGAATGCAAAACGGCCTGCGCAATGGAGGCCGTTTTTTGTGGTGCCCGGACTAGCCAGGCATGCAACTGGGCATAGCGTCAGGTCCGCATCCCGCGCCCGCTCACCAGTAAACGCGCGCAACCGAAATACAACACCACCGTCGCCACCAGCATGAAGGTGATCGCAATACCGATGCGGATATCCGAAACACCGAGGATGCCGTAGCGGAAGGCGTTGACCATGTGCAGTACCGGATTGGCCAGCGACACCGTCTGCCAGAACGGCGGCAGCAAAGTGATCGAGTAGAACACGCCGCCCAGATACGTCAGCGGTGTCAGCACGAAGGTCGGGATGATCGAAATATCATCGAAATTGCGCGCAAACACGGCGTTGATAAAGCCCAGTAACGAGAAAATCGTCGCCGTCAGCACCACCACCAGAAGGGTCACGCCCAGGTGATGCACCTGCAAGTGGGTAAAGAACAGCGACAGGAGGGTGACGATCACACCCACCATCAACCCGCGCAGCACGCCACCACAGGTATAGCCGATCAGGATTGTGTGCGGCGAGACCGGCGAGACCATCAACTCTTCGATGGAACGCTGGAACTTGCTACCGAAGAAGCTCGACACCACGTTGCCGTAGGAGTTGGTGATCACCGACATCATGATCAGCCCCGGCACGATGTACTCCATATAAGTGAAGCCACCCATGTCGCCGATCTGCCGACCGATCAGGTTACCGAAGATCACGAAGTACAGAACCATGGTGATCGCCGGCGGCAGCAGGGTTTGCGGCCAGATCCGGGTGAAGCGTTTGACCTCTCGGTAAACAATGGTTTGGAGCGCGACGAGGTTGGGACGGAATTCGGAACTCATACCGCCACCTTCGACAGATTTTTCTCCACCAGGGACACGAACAGCTCCTCAAGGCGATTGGTTTTGTTGCGCAGGCTCAACACTTCGATGTTCTGCAGAGCCAGTTGGCCGAACAACGCGGTGATGCCCATGGATTTGTCGACCTGCACCTCCAGCGTGTGTGCATCCACCAAACGGGACGGATAGCCGACCAGTTGCGGCGCGACGCTCAAATTGCCCTTGAGGTCGAGCAGGAAGGTTTCCACATGCAGTTGGCCGAGCAACTGACGCATGCTGGTGTTCTCGACAATCGTGCCGTGGTCGATGATGCCGATGTTGCGGCACAACTGCTCAGCCTCTTCCAGATAATGCGTGGTGAGGATGATGGTGATGCCTTTCTGGTTAAGTTCGGTGAGGAACGTCCACATCGAACGACGCAGTTCAATGTCGACGCCGGCCGTCGGTTCGTCGAGGATCAACAGGCGCGGCTCATGCACCAGCGCCCGAGCAATCATCAAGCGGCGCTTCATGCCGCCCGACAGCGAACGCGAAGGCACATCGCGCTTGTCCCACAGGCCGAGCTGGGTCAGGTACTGCTCGGCACGTTCCTTGGCGATTTTCGCCGCAATGCCGTAGTAACCGGCCTGGGTCACGACGATGTCGAACGTCTTTTCGAACTGGTTGAAGTTGAATTCCTGGGGCACCACGCCGATCGAGCGCTTAAGCGCGGCCGGGCTCTTGTCCAGGTCATTGCCAAAGATATTCACCGTGCCGCTGGTCTTGTTCACCAGGGTGGAAAGAATGCCGATGGTCGTGGATTTGCCGGCGCCGTTGGGGCCGAGCAAGGCGAAAAAATCACCTTCGGCGACGTCCAGATCGATACCACTCAAGGCCTGGAACCCGTTGCCGTAGGTTTTGGTTAGCTGCCGGATGGACAGAGCGGAACTCATATCTGATTTACGCACCATGGTGAAGGGAGGAAAGAGAGAAATAAGGGCAAGCGGCGAGGGATACAACCGCAGCGCAAGAGCGCAATGGTGCTTGCCCCCGCCGCACAAGTACAGTCAAGTGTGTCGATAGTAATTATCAAGTCAACGCGGTCATGACGGCTTTTTTGTAGGCCGGACGCTGTTTGAGCCGCTCGTACCAGGCTTGCAGATGCGGTTGCGGAGCCCGCTCGATGGGCATCTCGAACCAGGCATAAATGAAACTGCCGAGCGGAATATCGCCCATGCCGATTTCTGTTCCGCCGAGGTAAGGCTGGCAGGCCAAAGCAGAGTCGGCCATGCTCAAAAGCTCGTTACATTGCGTGATCGCCGCGTCGATAGCCGCCCAATCCTGCTGGTCGGCCGGTGTCCGCAAAACGCCCCAGAACACGGTGCGGAAGGGACCGGCAAAACTCGAAGTGGTCCAGTCCATCCACTTGTCAGCGATAGCCCGGGCTTGTGGGTCTGCCGGGTACCAGGCACTGTCAGGCGCATGTTTGGCCAGCAGATAGCGGACGATGGCGTTGGACTCCCACAGCACAAAACCGTCGTCTTCGATCACCGGCACCCGGCCATTCGGATTCATCGCCCGGTACTGCGGCGTGTCGACCACACCGAACGCGCCACCCGCATCGATCGCCTCGTAAGCCAGGCCGAGTTCTTCGGCGGCCCACAATGGCTTCCTGACATTCGATGAGTTTTTCCGTCCCCAGATCTTCAGCATGACCGCCTCTTTGCAAATGCGTGGGCAGGCAGCATACGCCGGATCAGAGGCGGCTGACATTACTCTGCATGTCGCCCAATAGTGGCGGCTGTTGATCGCCGAACAGGTGCGGATAACATTTTTCCAGATGCTCAAAGAAGAAGCTTTGCGGCACATCGGCGAACTGGCCGTGATCGACCAGGTACTCCATCAACTGCGCACCGTCCCGGTTGTACGGGTGGAAAACACTGTCGTTGATACCGTCAAAATCCAGTGGCGCGACGTTGAACTGTTCGCAGAGTTTCTGGTTAAACGCAGGCGTAGCCTTGACCCAGCGATCACCAAGAAACAGCTCGGTGTAACCGTGCATGGCGAACACATCGCTCTTGAGCAGTTCAAGCAAACGCGGGGTCGACAGATGATTGCGCACATCCGCCAGACCGATGCGTGCCGCAATCGCGCAATGTCGCGCGCAAGCGGCCAGCAGCGTGGCTTTCGGCACGCAATAGCTCTCTCCCGTTGCCAAAGCGTAACTGCCGCGCAACGTCTGCGGATCCCGACTGAAGGTGTAAGGGTTGTAGCGCACCGCCTCGCGCACGGCGTAGTAGAGATTGATCGCCTGCTTGAGCGGGTCACCGCTGGCGCCACGGTGCTGTTCGGCGAACTCCACCACCGCCGGGTGGTCACTATCGATGAAGCGGCCGGGACTCAGATACTCGTGCATGACGGCAATCTCCTGGGTGAGCCCCGAGTCTAGCGACCGCTCAAGCACAGAGATAACGACGTTTCGGCCAAACATGCACGCAAAGTTGCGCAGTGAACGAACGATTTCCCACGCGTGTTGCCCACCGAACCTACGAAAACCGTCAGAGGTTTCCCACGATTTCAATCACCATGGTCTGACCACCCGGTTTTACAGATGCCGTCTAAGCTCTGAAGGGTCGATTTGCCTTGGTTCACGGAGGACTGAATATGCTGTTGTTGTGGATACTGGTTTTGGTCGTTGGCGTGGCGTATCTCGCCCACCGGCGAATTTCCCCGCTGCCCGCATTGGGCATCGTTGCCGTCTACCTGCTGGCGATGGGGATTTTCAGCCACGCACCGGGCTGGCTGTTGCTGGTGCTCTGGATCGTACTGGCGATGGTGGCCGCGCCATTGGTGCTGCCTGACCTGCGCCGCCAATATTTCAGTGCGCCGCTGTTCAACTGGTTCCAGAAAACCCTGCCGCCGATGTCGCAGACCGAACGCGACGCGATCGATGCCGGCACCGTCTGGTGGGATGGCGAGCTGTTCAGCGGTCGTCCGGACTGGGAAAAACTGCTGTCCTATCCCAAGGCGCAACTGAGCGAAGAAGAACAGGCCTTTATCGATGGTCCGACCGAAGAGCTCTGCGCGATGGTCACTGACTGGCAAATCGGCCAGTCGATGGATCTGCCGCCCGAAGCCTGGGCGCATATCAAGGAACACGGCTTTTTCGCCCTGATCATTCCCAAGGAATTCGGCGGCAAGGGCTTTTCCGCCTATGCCCACTCGCAAGTAGCGATGAAACTTGCGACCCGCAGCGGCGATCTCGCCTCCACCGTGATGGTGCCCAACTCCCTCGGCCCGGCAGAACTGCTGCTGCATTACGGCACCGACGAACAACGCAATCACTACCTGCCACGGCTGGCCCGTGGCGACGACATCCCGTGCTTCGCCCTCACCGGCCCGCTCGCCGGTTCCGACGCAGGCGCGATGCCGGACACCGGGATCATCTGCAAAGGCCAATGGGAGGGTCAGGAAGTCCTCGGCCTGCGCCTTAACTGGGAAAAGCGCTACATCACACTGGGTCCGGTCGCCACGTTGCTCGGCCTCGCGTTCAAAGCGTATGACCCGGATCACCTGCTGGGGAACAAGGAAGACCTGGGCATCAGCCTTGCGCTGATTCCAACCGATACCGCAGGCGTGGAGATTGGTCGCCGTCACCTGCCACTGGGCGCTGCGTTCATGAACGGCCCGAACTCGGGCAAAGACGTGTTCATCCCGCTGGACTTCCTGATCGGCGGCCAGGAGATGCTCGGCAAAGGCTGGATGATGCTGATGAACTGCCTGTCGGTCGGCCGTTCGATCTCGCTGCCGGCAGTCGGTACCGGTGCAGCCAAGTTCACCAGCCTGGTGACCGGGCAATACGCGCAGATTCGTGAACAGTTCAATGTGCCCCTGTCGGCCTTCGAAGGCATACAGGAAGCCATGGCGCGCATCGGCGGTAACGCGTGGATGATGGACGCTGCGCGAATGCTGACCGCCAACGCGGTCGATCTGGGCGAAAAACCGTCAGTCCTGTCGGCGATCCTCAAGTACCACCTGACCGAACGCGGCCGTGAATGCATCAGCCACGCCATGGACGTACACGGCGGCAAGGCGATCATCATGGGCCCGAACAACTACCTCGGACGTAGCTGGAACGGCGCGCCGATCTTCATCACCGTGGAAGGCGCGAACATTCTCTCGCGTAACCTGATGATCTTCGGTCAGGGTGCGATTCGTTGCCATCCGTTCGTGCTCAAGGAAATGGCCCTCGCCGGCCGCGAGGACAAGGATCAGGCACTGAAAGAATTCGACGGCCTGCTGCTCAAGCATATCGGTTTCGCCGTGAGCAATGCCGCCAGCACCCTGGTGTTGAACCTGGGTTTGGGCCACTTCGAACCTGCGCCGGGCGACAAGATCAGTCAGGGTTACTTCCGCGCGCTCAATCGTCAGGCGGCAGCCTTTGCCATGCTCGCCGACTTCAGCATGATGCTGCTGGGGGGCGAACTGAAACGCCGCGAGCGTCTCTCGGCACGTCTTGGCGATGTGCTGAGCAACCTGTATCTGGGGTCCGCTGCGCTCAAGCGTTTTCACGATCTGGATTCGCCAGGGTATATGGAACCGCTGTTGCGCTGGGCCATGGAAGAAAGCCTTTTCCAGTCGGAGCGTGCTCTCGATGAGCTGCTGAGCAATTTCCCGAACAAGATATTTGGCTGCATTTTGCGGGTCATCGTGTTTCCGTTCGGCCGGCGCCACAAAGGCCCATCGGACAAACTCGGTGCCGAAGTGGCGAGCATTATTGGTCGAACCAAAGGCGATCCGGCGCTGGAAGAGTTGCTTGCCGGCTGCTATCGCCCGCAATCGGCAGAGGATGCCGTCGGCGCACTGCAACACGCCAGCGACCTGCTGAGTGCTGTGCAACCGCTGCAGAAAAAACTGCACACTTCGTTGAAAAGCGGTCAGGTCAAACCGGTCGCCGGCGAAAACGCGATCGATGCAGCGCTTGAGGCTGGGGTTCTCCAGGCAGCGCAAGCGCAGAGCCTGCACGAAGCCGAAGCGGCACGGCGCAAGGTGATCGATGTCGATGATTTCGACAAAGAGCAGTTGGTGCTGGCCGACGGCAAAGTCCGCTAATCCTTCAACGTGTAGCCGTTTATTTGTGAAAAACGGGCGCAGGGGCTTTATACTCCCGCGCCCGTTTTGCTCTTGAGGACTTATCTCGTGTCCAACGTCGTCGCCGACCATCTTGTTTTGCTCGACCACCTGCGCAGTATTCTGGTCGCCGTAGGTGAGGCCGATCAGGTTCCCGAAGAAAGCCACGCCCTGTTCCTGGAGCGCTTCGACGAATTGCTGGCGTCACTGCCGATCGATCCGATCGAAAGCCAATACCTGGGCCAGGACATCCTGACTCAAGTGATTACTCGCTATCCGCAAATTGCCCACCTGATCCCACGGGATCTGCTGTGGTTCTTCGGTGGCGACTGCCTGCACTACCTGGCCGATGAAGAAATCGACCTGTATCAGGCCCTGGAAGAACGCCGCTACGAAGCCGAACAAAACGACGAACCGTTCGACTGGAATCAGGAAAAGCAACTGATGGCAATGTCCGCTCAGGACAGCAAGCACTGATTTTCTTTCGGTAATGAAAAGGCCCGCCTGGTTGTCCAGGCGGGCCTTTTTTTTGAGTTGCCGTTAGAGCAGCCCTTCACTCTCAGGCAATTCATAGACCATCGCAGCATTACTCGCACCGCCCGATTTACCGGGCTTGCTCAAGGTCGGCTCCTTCTCCAGGCACTCCACCAGGTAGTCGATGAACACCCGCAGCTTCGGCGGCAAATAACGCGTCGGCGAATGCAGCAGCCAGAGTCCGCCATGGTAAGAAGCCAGGAAGCTCCACTCTGGCAATACCTGCACAATCAACTTCTGCTCCAGGGCATACCGTGCGGTGAAGTACGGCAGGCTGCCAATTCCAATATGCTGCAACACCGCTCCCAGCCTCACGCCAGTGTGATTGGCGGCATATCGGCCACGCACGCCGACCGTCACGGCGTTGCTGCCTTTTTTGAATTTCCAGCGCGCATCGCTTGGGGTTTCCCCAAGATAAATACAGCTGTGATCGAGCAAGTCGTGAGGGTGCTTTGGCGTGCCGTTTTCAGCCAGGTATTGCGGAGTTGCGCAGAGCAAATGGTCAATCGTCAACAATTGACGCCCGACCAATCCGGCGGGTGGCCGATCGGTGATGCGAATCGCCAGATCGACATGATCGTCGATCAGATCGACCTGCCGGTCTTCCAGTAACAACTCCACATCGACCTTGGGATAACGGCGCAGAAATTCGGGCATATGCGGATGAATCACGAAACGCCCCACCGCTTTCGGTACGCTGACCCGCACCAGCCCTTCAGCCTCATGGGTGAACTGGCCGCTGATTTCCATCACGGACTTGGCAGCGCTGACCATTTCCTGACAGCGCTTGAACACCTCTTCGCCCCCATCACTCAGGCGCAGTTTGCGCGTGGTGCGCTGCAGCAACCGTGTGGCCAACGCTTTTTCCAGTCGGGAAATGCTGCGGCTTATCGCTGAAGGCGACGATCCGAGTTGGCGGGCGGCTTCAGAAAAGCTGCCGGTTTCCACGACCTTGACGAAAATCGCCATTTCACCGAGTAACGGCAGCGGTAGATTTATGCTCACAGCGCACAAGTCCTTTGATGTTTGAACGGATTATCACGTTATTGCACGATTCATATAATAAAAATAGAAACTTTAATAAGGGCATGGAATATGACGCTTCGCCTCTTTTTCCATAGTGATGACCTCAAGGCCAATGTAGAAGTCCTCGACTGCACGCCCCACGAGAACGAATTCGCGGTAGAACTGCGCGCTACCCTGTTTCATCCGCAAGGTGGCGGCCAACCCTGTGATACCGGCTGGATCGGCGCAAGCCAGGTGCTGCGCGTAGTGCAAGAAGCGGATCGAATCATCCATTTCGTTGATCGACCGGTCACGCTCGGCATGACCTGTATTCGCGTCGACGAAGATCGCCGCTGCTTCAATACACGCCTGCATTCGGCCGGGCATTTGATCGGGCATTTCGTCCAGGCCATGGGGTGGACGCCTGTCAAAGCGCACCACTGGCCGAATGAAGGCCGCGTGCAATTCAAGCCAGGTGATGCCGCACAGGAAGTTGACGCACACACCGTTCAACTCGGTATCGATCAGTGGATCGAGCACGATCTGCCACGCCTGACCTCGCTGCGCGAAGGCGCGCGGGAAATCGGTTTTGGTGAACTGCCAGCCTATGGCTGCGGTGGCACCCATGTACGAAGCCTGAAGGATCTGGGCACAGTCACGATCGCGTCCCTTTCACAGAAGAAAGGCACATTGTCCGTCCACTACAGCGTGGATTGAGCATTTCCGGACATTGCTCCGCGCAATGTCCGGCGCCGGGGAACCGCATTCGCCGGTTCCGTTGACTATCGATAGATGGACCTAAAAAAATGATGCTAGACGTCGAGCGTCTCGATGAGACGTGCATAAAAAAACTGGCCAACGAAGAAGTCCTCGCCATTCGCGTCAAAGGCTTTTTGCCCGAACCGCTGGCAATCCAGATTGGCGACAAGATTCTCGCCCCAGGCTTTGAGGGCTACATCAACGCACCGAGTATCGGCCGTATCGGTATGGCGTTTTACGAGGCGGAAAACCAGCCGCTGCTGATCGAGGATTACTTCGAACGCGCCACCAGCAACATCGCCGAACTGCGTAATCGCTGCGCCCCCTACTCTTCACCGGTCGACACACTGCGCTGCATGCTCGACGAGTCGTGGCCGGCCGGTGCGCATCTGGAAAATCTATACGGTCGCAAAATGTACGTCGGCCTGTCGCGAGTCGTAAAACCCGGCGTGTGCTTCCTCGCCCACCACGACATTTTCGCCAAGGACGCACCGGAGAGCTTTCAAGCGCGCAGCCTGGAAGCACAGTTTGCCTGCAACGTGTACCTGAACATGCCGACCGAAGGTGGCGCGTTGCAGATGTGGGACGACGACATAACGCCCGAACTGTTCGACGAAATGCGAGGCGACAGTTACGGCATCGACCCGGCCCTGCTTGGACCGCCCACACTTGAGGTTCGGCCCGAACCCGGCGATTTCATCATGTTCAATTCGCGCTGCATGCACTCGGTGACTCCGGGTGTAGCGGATCCGCGCTTGAGCCTGTCCTTCTTTGTCGGCTATCGCGGCAATGCTTCACCCCTGACCTTCTGGAGCTGAAATGTTATCGAATTACCTGGGCGAGTTTCTGGCGCTGGCCACCATCCATTTTCTGGCCGTGGTCGCTCCCGGCCCTGACTTTGCGGTCACTATTCGCCAGAGTGTGCGCTTTGGCCGCTTGGTCGGGATTTGCACGGCACTGGGCATTGGGGCGGGGATTTCCGTGCACGTTCTGTACACGCTGCTCGGTGTCGGCGCACTCATGCACACCACGCCGTGGCTGCTGACCGCGGCCAAGGTGGTGGGGGGCGCCTACATTCTGTATCTCGGTGTCAGCCTGATCCGCAGCAAACCGAAAACCACCCTCGATGGCGAAAAAACAGCGGAGCAAACGTTGGTTGAGCAATCTCTGTTCAAGGCGTTCAGTACCGGTTTTCTGACCAATGCCACCAACCCCAAGGCGACGCTGTTTTTCCTCGCAATCTTCACCACGATCATCAGCGCCAGCACGCCCCTGCAAATCCAGGCGTTCTATGGTCTGTGGATGTGTTTTGTAAACGCGTTGTGGTTCGTCATCGTCGCGCTGTTCTTCTCCAGCAACAAAGTGCGTTTGCTGTTCATGCGCATGGGGCATTGGTTCGAACGCACCATGGGCGTCGTGCTGATTTTGTTTGCCGGCCGACTGATGCTGTCCTGGTAATCCGAACTGAAACGCAAAAGGCCCGCCGAATCTCTTCGGCGGGCCTCTTTTTTTGACTGACTCGATGACTTCAATCCGTAAAGTAAAAACACACGCATACAAAAACGCCGCTCAATAGAGCGGCGTTTTTGTGAAATTGGAGCGGGAAACGAGACTCGAACTCGCGACCCCGACCTTGGCAAGGTCGTGCTCTACCAACTGAGCTATTCCCGCAAATGGCGTCCCCTAGGGGACTCGAACCCCTGTTACCGCCGTGAAAGGGCGGTGTCCTAGGCCACTAGACGAAGGGGACACGCTACCCGGAACACATGGTGTGTGTTTCGGTGTCCAGACCCGCATCCGAAGACTTGGCTCTGGTTTCACTCAGCCCCGCCCGAAAGCAGTGCTGTTTAAAATTGGAGCGGGAAACGAGACTCGAACTCGCGACCCCGACCTTGGCAAGGTCGTGCTCTACCAACTGAGCTATTCCCGCATTGGCGTCCCCTAGGGGACTCGAACCCCTGTTACCGCCGTGAAAGGGCGGTGTCCTAGGCCACTAGACGAAGGGGACACACTACAACATTCACTCCCTGCTTCGTTTCGCTGTGTGCTTTACGCTGCAAGTGGCGCGCATTCTATGGATGGATTGAGAGGTCGTCAACCCCCTGATATAAATTTATTTAAATCAATGACTTCGACCTGCTTTACGAAGCCAATCGGGCTTTTCCGTCGCCCGGCGTTTGACGCCTATATTCCGGCGGTCGACAAGACGTTATAGTCCACCGCACAGTGATGGCAATCTGCACATCAAGGGCCAGCATTCATATAAGCAACAAACGGCCGATACAGATTGCACCTGCCGATCCAATTCGTCGAGCGGCGCTAGGCGCATAAATGCCCCAGCCACTACACTCGCATGTGAACCCTATAAAGAGGTCTTACCGGTGACACCACTCATGATCACCCTGCTAGTCATAGCCGGGATAGCAATTCTGATCGCCATTGGCTATATGAACCATGTGGTGGAAAACAGCAAACTGGAGAAGGCCCGCACCAAAGTCGAACTCAACGACCGCCTGCGTCGCTGCGGCGAACTGACCGAGACCTTTCCAGGTCAATTCATGACGCCTGCACTCAAGCTGCTGCTGACCCGCCTGGAACTCAATGTCTGCCAGCGTCTGTTGAATCTTGAGAAAACCAGTGCGACGACTAAAGCACGCATCACTGAACTGAGCGCACTGGTGGCCCAAGGCGAGTCGATCCCGATCAACAACCCGCCGGCACCGATTCTGACCGAAGCCAAAGCCAAAGACGTGCGTTTCCTGCTCGAAGCCCTCCACGGACAGATCACCCGTGCCGCCCATGACGGCTTCCTGCCGCCGAACGAAGCCAAGCACTGGGTTCGCGAAGTCCGCCACATTCTGGTGCTGCTGCACATTGAGTTTTTCAACAACCTTGGCCAACAAGCTTTGCAACAAAACCAACCTGGCCAGGCCCGCCTCGCCTTCGAGCGCGGCGTGCAATACCTGCGCAAACAACAGGATCCGCAGATCTATTCCGAACAGTTGCAATACCTGGAAAAACTCCTCGCCCGCGCCAATGCCCAAGTCATGGACAAGATTGCGCCAGTTGAAGGAGAAGAGAACCAACTGACCGCTGGCCTCAAAGATGCCGAAACCGATGCGGACTGGAAGAAGAAAGTGATCTACGACTGATCGCTGACGTTGAAAGTTAAGCCACCGAGAGGTGGCTTTTTTGTGGTCATGCGGTTGGGGCCCAGCCTCACAGAAGTTACATCCCTCTTCGCGAGCAAGCCCACAGTTTGAAGCGAGTACACCTGTCAGGTCGTCAAGTCATCAAAGCCGAAAATGCCCGACCATCCCGCGCAACTCGCCCCCCAACTGCGCCAGTTCAACACTCGAGGCTGCATTCCCACGCATTGCAATCGACGACTGATCGGCACTCGCGCGAATACTCGTCACACTGCGATTGATCTCCTCCGCCACTGAACTCTGCTCCTCGGCCGCCGCCGCAATCTGCTGATTCATCTGCTGAATCAGCGAAACCGCCGCCGCAATACTCCCCAACGCACTCTCCGTCTGCAAGGCATCACTGACGGCCAGCTTCACCAGTTCACCACTGCTCTGAATCTGCTGCACCGAAGAATGCGCCGCCGAGCGCAAAGCACTGACCAAGCGCTCGATCTCCTCAGTCGATTGCTGCGTACGCCGGGCCAAAGCACGAACCTCATCGGCCACCACTGCAAAGCCCCTGCCCTGCTCACCGGCCCGCGCCGCTTCGATTGCCGCATTCAATGCCAAAAGATTGGTCTGCTCGGCCACGCTTTTGATCACCTCCAGCACCGTACCGATATTCTGGATTTCAGCGCTGAGGCTTTCGATACTGGAACTGGCCGAAGTCGCCGAATCAGCCAGTTGCTCGATCCGCGCCATGCTCTGGCGCACGACCTGCTGACCACTTTCGACCTTGTCATCCGCCGTCTGCGCCGCCAACGCCGCCTCTTCCGCGTTGCGCGCAACATCGTGAACAGTAGCGGTCATCTGATTCATGGCCGTGGCCACCTGCTCGGTTTCTTCCTTCTGACTGCTGACCTCAAGGTTGGTCTGTTCGGTCACGGCCGACAGCGATTGTGCCGAACTGGCCAACTGCTCAATACCGGCCTGCAACCCGCTGACAATCGTGCTCAAGCCCGCCCCCATCTGCTGCATCGCCAACATCAGTTGGCCAATTTCATCACGACGGGTGACCTCGACCGTTGCACTCAGATCTCCGGCAGCAATCTGCTGCGCGACTTGAATCACACTGCGCAACGGCGCGACGATCAAACGGGTAATCACCCACGCAGCGATCAAACCGACAAGCAGTGCCAGCGCCGATGAGCCAATGATCAGCAGCGCGTTCTTCTTAAGTTCAGCCTGCATCGCGCTGTCTTGCGCGACATAAGCCTGATTCACCCGCTCTACCACCTGCGCAGAACGCTCGTGCAATTGTTCATAAACAGTCTTTTCCTGAGCCAGCAGCCCGGTGTACTCAGCCAGTTTTTCGTTGAAACCTGCGATGTGCCCCAAGACTTCATTGAGCACCGTCAGATAGCCTTCGTCCTTGACCGTGGACTTCAACTCATCAGCCTGCGCCTGGGCTTGGGCAGCCTGTTCGATTTTGCCTTTGTCGGCATTGTCGGCATCACCTTTGCGGCTTTGATCCAGTCGAACCCGTGCCTCATTCATCGCTTGCAGCATCAGCTTCGACACCTGACTGACCTGACTGGCCTGCTCAATGAATTGCGCGCCATCCTTGCCCTCGGAATCCTTCAAGGTATACGCACCGTCGTCCGCCAGCCCGGCCTGCAACAAGTCGAGATTGTTGGCCACACTGGAAACCGACCAACTGGCCATTTCCAGCGCCAGATCCTTGGCCTGGGTCAGCGAAACGAACTCATCGAATGCCTTTCGATAGGCCGCCAGCGACTGCTCGACATCCGTCATCACTGGCACGTTGACCGGTGATTGCGCCTTGAGCTCATTGGCCCGGGCAATAAGCCCGTCCACGCCCTCACGCACGGCATCGGCGGTTTTAGGATCACCGCGCAAGGCGTATTCCTGCTCGAGCAAGCGAACGTTGAGCAGGCCGCTATTGAGCGAGGACATCTGTTTGAGCCCGTCGAAACGCTGGCTGATGGTTTGCAGAGACCAGACACCAATGGCTGCCACCAGCGCGGTCAGCAGCAAGACCAACGCAAACCCGATACCCAGTTTTTTTGCCATACCAAGGTTGGCAAAACGTGCTTGCACGGCCGAAATCATTGCGTGTAGTCCCCTGCCAAAGTCTGTTGATGAAGAGTCGCAATGGCCATGAACCAGCACAAGTCTCTGGCGTCGGAATAATGGCAAAAAGCTACGCCCGCGTCGTTTTCAGAACACTTGAGGTCGATCCGAACCGGTATTGCGAAAAAACTGGCGGGCGCGCGGATCACAGGCGTAAGCCACGTTGATGCGATGCCATTCGCCAGCCTCGCCACTGGGGCTGAAGGCATCTGGAGCTGAAAGCAGCACCCCGCAGCGTTGGGCCTGCCTGAACACACGAGCCTGATCGGTCATTCGCGCACGCGCCCAGATAAACAATCCGCCCGTCGGTTTGCCGAAAACCTCCCAATCGGCATCCTCCAGAGCCTGTAACGCCGCTGCGCGATCGGCGTTCAAGCGCTGCCGCTGACGCTGCACCAGTTTGCGGTATGCGCCGGTCGACATCAGACTGGCCAGCACCGCTTCGGAAAATCTTGAGCATCCCAGACCGCTGATCATCTTGACCCGAGCCAGCCGTGCAACAAGCTCGCTGTCGGCCAAGACGAACCCCACCCGCAAAGCGCTGCTCAGTGTTTTGGAAAAGCTGCCGACATAGATGACCCGCTCCTCATCGTCCAGTGCAGCCAGGCGCGTACCATTGCCAGTGTGCAAGTCCGCGTAGACATCGTCTTCGATCAGGCGTACATCGTAGATCCTGCTCAACTGCACGATGCGCTGAGCCACTGCCGGTGTCAGGGAACTGCCGGTGGGGTTGTGGTGATGGCTGTTGATGAAAAACGCACTGGGCTGAAACTGACGCAGCAGAGCCTCAAGCGCTTCGATATCCGGCCCGTTCGGCGTTCGACGCACCTCAAGCATGCGCACGCCATGCAGCCGCAACAGGTCGAACAGCGGCGCATAACCCGGTGTTTCGACCACGACGCAATCGCCAGCCTTCAACAAGGTTCGAACAATCAGATCCAGCGCGTGACTGGCACCGCCAGTGCTCAGAATCTGTGTGCTGCAGGCTTCGATGCTGAACAGTTTAAGTCGTTTGACGATCTGCTCGCGTAACGCTGCAAGGCCCAGTGGCGTGCTGTAGTTGAACAGGCTCGCCATGTCGGTACGCGCTACCTCACGCAGTGCATAGCTCAGATCGTCGGGCTCGCGCCAGCTCTCCGGCAAACCGCCACCGCCGAGTTTCAAGCCACTTGAAGTGCCGCACACGGTATCGCACCAGGCTTGCCGGCCCTCGCATGGCACCGATTCATCCTCCAGGCTCTGGCTCGACGGCGACGGTGCCACGATAAACCCCGCGCCCTGCCGCGTGGACAGAACGCCTTGCGCTACCAACCGCTCACAAGCCTCGACGACACATGACTGACTGAGCAGATTACCCCGGGCGATTTGCCGAACAGAGGGCAAGCGGGTAGCCGGCGGTACCCCGCTTTGCAGGATCCAGTCAGTCAGTCCGTCAACAATCTGCTGTACGACCGGCACCATTGCCTGTCGATCAATTCTCAATTCCATGAGCAAGCAAACTCCTGTCCGTTTTGCTGGCGGCAGTAAATCACAGCCACGCCGCACAGGCTGTGCGACAACGCCGCCAAAAGCGACCGTTCTAATCATTTGATACACATTGTTTATCGGTTTAACGGAACTGACGGCGGTCCATAAAAAGAAAACCCGCACGAAGGCGGGTTCTTTCAAGCGGCGCTTTTTCAGAACGCGGTGACACCACCGTCCACGGCCAAAGAATGTCCCGTGGTGAACGCGGCACCATCGCTGCACAGATACAGCACGGCACTGGCGATCTCTTCGACCTTGCCGATGCGGCCTACCGGATGCATGGCGTTGGCAAACTCGCCCTTCTTCGGATCAGCCTCGTAGGCACGGCGAAACATATCGGTATCGATCACGGCCGGGCATACCGCGTTGACGCGGATTTTCTTCTTCGCATATTCGATGGCTGCCGATTTGGTCAGACCGATCACCGCGTGTTTCGATGCTGCATAGATGCTCATCTTCGGCGCAGCACCCAGCCCGGCCACCGAGGCAGTGTTGACGATTGCTCCGCCGCCCTGCGCCAGCAACAGCGGCAACTGGTATTTCATGCACAGCCAGACGCCTTTGACGTTGACGCCCATGATCGCGTCAAACTCATCCATCGAGCCTTCGGCCAGCTTGCCTTTCTCGATTTCGATCCCGGCATTGTTGAAGGCGTAGTCGAGGCGGCCGTAAACATTGATCACCTCTTCCATCAGGTTTTTTACGTCGTTTTCGTCGGTGACATTGCAACGCACAAAGGTGGCGTCACCGCCCGCTGTACGAATCAGCGCCACCGTGCCCTCGCCCCCTGCCGCATCCAGATCGGCCACCACCACTTTCAGGCCTTCGGCGGCGAATGCCTGTGCGGTCGCACGGCCAATGCCGTTGGCCGCACCAGTGACTACGGCAACCTGACCGGAAAACGTCATGCTCATTGTTATGTCCTCGAACGGGTAATTGCAGGGGATGGGTTCAAGTGCAGCATAGCCACAGGGTTCTACCAGACGTCAGCACTATCAAAAGCCTGTTTATGCGCCCATGCGCCCCAGTGATAGAACCCCGTAGATCACTATCACTGCACTGGATCGATGTGCATTCGCCGCATCAGCCAACCTTGCGACATCGCCGGTGAAGGTCTATCAACAAGGCTTAATTCAATTCGAGAACCTGCCATGACTTCCCAGACCAATCGCCAGTTCCTGCTCGCCAAACGCCCGGTGGGCGCTGCCACCCGCGAGACCTTCACTTATCAGGAAGTGCCGGTCGGTGAACCGGCTGCGGGACAGATTCTGGTCAAGAACCAATACCTGTCCCTCGACCCGGCCATGCGTGGCTGGATGAACGAGGGCAAGTCCTACATCCCACCGGTCGGCATCGGTGAAGTCATGCGTGCGCTCGGCGTAGGAAAAGTGCTCGCGTCGAACAACCCGGGCTTTGCCGTCGGGGACTACGTCAACGGAGCCATCGGCGTGCAGGATTATTTCCTCGGCGAGCCAAGAGGTTTCTACAAAGTCGATCCGAAACTGGCGCCGCTACCGGTTTATCTGTCGGCACTGGGCATGACCGGGATGACCGCCTACTTCGCGCTGCTTGAGGTGGGCGTGCCTAAGGCTGGCGACACGGTGGTGTTGTCCGGGGCTGCGGGCGCAGTGGGCAGCATTGCCGGACAGATCGCCAAGATCAAAGGTTGCCGTGTGGTGGGCATTGCCGGTGGCGCCGACAAGTGCAAATTCCTCATCGATGAACTGGGCTTCGACGGCGCTATCGACTACAAAAACGAAGACGTGGTGGCAGGGCTTAAACGCGAATGTCCGAAAGGTGTGGACGTTTATTTCGATAACGTCGGTGGCGACATCCTTGACGCTGTGCTGAGCCGCCTGGCGCCGAAAGCGCGAGTGGTGATCTGCGGCGCCATCAGTCAGTACAACAACAAGGAAGCGGTCAAAGGCCCGGCCAACTATCTGTCGCTGTTGGTCAATCGTGCGCGCATGGAAGGGTTTGTGGTGATGGACTATGCCGCGCAATACGCCAGTGCGGCACAGGAAATGGCCGGCTGGATGGCCAAGGGGCAGCTCAAAAGCAAGGAAGACATCGTCGAAGGCCTGGAGACCTTCCCCGAGACGCTGATGAAATTGTTCAGCGGTGAGAATTTCGGCAAGTTGGTGCTGAAGGTTTAAGCCACCAGAAACCAATGTGGGAGCGGGCTTGCTCGCGAAGGCGGTGTGTCAGTCAACATCTGTGTCGACTGATACGCCTACTTCGCGAGCAAGCCCGCTCCCACATTTTGGATCTTCAGCGTTTGATCAGGCGATTTCGGCCACGACAGCGGCCAGCGCCCTGGCCGGATCTGCCGCCTGGCTGATCGGACGGCCGATCACCAGATAATCGGAGCCGGCATCCAGCGCCTGACGCGGGGTCAGAATACGGCGCTGATCGTCCTGCGCGCTACCCGCCGGGCGAATTCCGGGGGTCACCAGTTGCAGCGACGGATGCGCGGTTTTCAGTGCGGTGGCTTCCAGCGCCGAGCACACCAGACCGTCCAGCCCGGCCTTCTCGGCCAGTGCCGCCAGACGCAGCACCTGCTCCTGCGGCTCGATATCCAGACCGATACCGGCCAGATCTTCGCGTTCCATGCTGGTCAGCACGGTCACGCCGATCAGCAACGGTTGCGGGCCGCTGCGCTTGTCCAGTTCTTCACGGCAGGCGGCCATCATGCGCAGGCCACCGGAGCAATGCACGTTGACCATCCACACACCCATCTCGGCGGCGGCTTTCACGGCCATCGCGGTGGTGTTGGGAATGTCGTGGAATTTCAGATCGAGGAAGACTTCAAAACCCTTGTCACGCAGGGTGCCAACGATTTCGGCGGCGCAACTGGTGAACAGTTCCTTGCCCACTTTGACCCGGCACTGCTTCGGGTCCAACTGGTCGGCCAGCTTCAGTGCGGCGTCACGGGTGGGAAAATCCAGGGCGACGATGATAGGAGTCTGGCAGGCGGACATGGATGGGCTCTCAGGCAAGTCGAAATCGGCGCGCATTGTAGCGGAACCGGCGGCGGCGCGGCACCCGATGATCGGTAATTCGTCGCGCCAAACGTGATCAGCATAGCGTTCGACGCTATTGTGTCGACTCCGATACACAACCGACATGTCGCCAACAAGCGCCCGCGCTAGCCTCGCCAGCCGAAACACGTCCTTACATCAGCACTTCCCGCTTCGCGGCCGGACACCTATGCTGAAACCACAACCTCGCAGCCCATCTTTGTGGTTGGCGGCCTACTGGCAGATGAACAGCCCCATGCACAACACCCAAACCACCGGAACGGATGAGCCCAAAGACGACAAGCGCTGGAGCATTCGCGCCCTGATCGTCGACGATGACGTGCCGATCCGCGAGCTGATGATCGATTACCTTGCCCGTTTCAATATCCACGCCAGTGGCGTCACTGACGGCGCGGCGATGCGCCAGGCGATGCAAGCCGAACATTTTGATGTGGTGGTGCTGGACCTGATGCTGCCCGGCGAAGACGGTTTGTCGCTGTGCCGTTGGCTGCGCGCCGAATCGGACATCCCGATCCTGATGTTAACCGCCCGCTGCGAACCCACCGATCGCATCATCGGCCTGGAACTGGGTGCCGATGACTACATGGCCAAACCGTTCGAGCCGCGTGAACTGGTCGCCCGGATTCAGACGATTCTGCGCCGCGTGCGCGACGATCGTACCGAGCAGCGCGCCAATATTCGTTTCGACAACTGGCGCCTGAACAGCGTTCTGCGCCAACTGATCGCCGACAATGGCCTGGTGGTGCCGCTGTCCAACGCTGAATTCCGCCTGCTCTGGGTCTTCATCGAGCGCCCGCGCCGGGTACTCAGCCGCGAACAATTGCTTGATGCCGCCCGAGGCCGTTCGATTGAAGCGTTCGACCGCAGCATCGACTTGCTGGTCTCGCGTCTGCGACAGAAACTCGGCGACGATCCGAAAGCACCGCAGTTGATCAAAACCGTGCGCGGTGAGGGTTACCTGTTCGACGCACGAGACATCGGCTGATGCGGGCGCGCTTCGACACCCTGTTCGGCCGCCTGTTTGGCGTGTTGTTCGTGGCGATCGTCCTGGCGCACCTGCTGGCGTTCACCTGGTTTCACCTCTACGGTCCGCCGCCACCTCCGCCGCCCCCGGCGTTTTCCCCAAATGCCGAGGGGCAACGGCCTCACCAGGATCCGCGCTATCCGCCACGGCCAGCGCGACCCTGGTTCGGCGGCCCCGTGGTGCCACTGACCTTTCAGTTCATTACCTTGATGATCGCCGCTTGGTATGGCGCCAAGCTGCTCAGTCGCCCGATCCAGCGCTTGAGTGACGCCGCCGAGCGCCTCAGTGAAGACCTCGACAGCCCACCGCTGGACGAATCCGGCCCGCGGGAAGCCCGGCAAGCAGCGCATACCTTCAACCTGATGCAACAACGGATACGCGAACAAATTCAGCAACGCGCGCGAATGCTCGGCGCCGTCTCCCACGACCTGCGCACACCGCTGTCGCGATTGAAACTGCGCCTGGAAAACATCAGCGACGACAAATTGCAAAGCCAGATGCGCCAGGATCTGAACGACATGATCGGCATGCTCGATGCCACCCTTACCTATTTGCACGAACAGCGCACCAGCGAAGCCTTGCAATTAATGGACGTGCAGGCGCTGGTCGAATCTCTGTGCGAAAACGCCCAGGATCAAGGCTCGGATGTGCAGGTCAGCGGCCATTGCGCACCACTTGCGGTACAGCCGATGGCGCTGCGCTCATGCATCAATAACCTGATGGACAACGCCCTGCGCTATGCCGGGCAGGCATGCATCGAACTGCTGGATCGGCGCGGCCAACTGCTGATCCGCGTGATCGACCATGGGCCGGGAATTGCCGAGGACAAGCGCGAGGCAGTGTTTGAACCGTTTTATCGCCTGGAAGGCTCGCGCAACCGCAACTCCGGCGGCGTCGGCCTGGGCATGACCATTGCCCGGGAAGCCGCGCAGCGTTTGGGTGGAGATCTAAACCTGGAACAAACCCCCGGTGGCGGCCTCACGGCAGTCATCCGCCTGCCTCGACCCTGAGAACTCCACCCTCGTGTGTACTCACCTGCCCCTTGAGGCTGCCTGCGCCGGAACACCCACCGGTTTTCCAGTTCAGGAGTGAGCCCGATGATCGGTAGCGTCAGCAGCTACACGAGCTATACCAGCACCCGCAGCGCCTCCACGCAAAACGCCCGAGGCCAGCAACTGCAAAAGCAACTGTTCGCCAAATTCGACAGCAACAGCGATGGCGCGGTGGATCAGGACGAGCTGAAACGTGCGGTGCCCACAGTCCGGACTGGGGACTCCTGCCAGAGACAGGTCAGTCCTCAGGCCCGCGCATACCGTCCCATTCCAAAAAACTAACGGCGGTCTTCAACCCGAGCCTGACTCTTGCTCCAGTCCGTCAGCAAACTATAAGCAACAGCCAACAGCGTAGGTCCGATAAACAACCCGATAAACCCAAACGCAATCAACCCGCCAAAGACACCCAGCAATACAATTACCAGCGGCAGATTCCCCCCGCGACTGATCAGGTACGGCTTGAGCACGTTGTCCACGCCACTGATGACGAACGTCCCCCAGATCCCGAGAAACACCGCCATCCCATACTCACCCTTCCAGGCCAGCCAAGCCGTGGCCGGCACCCATACCAGCGGTGGTCCCATCGGAATCAGGCTGAGCAGGAACGTCACAACCCCCAATACCAACGCCCCCGGTACGCCGGCAATCAGGAAGCCGATCAACGCCAGAATCGCCTGCGCCGCCGCCGTACCGATCACGCCGTTGACCACCCGCTGAACCGTGCCAGCGACCAATTCGATGTAGTACCCGGCGCGTTCGCCAATCAAGCGTTCCAGCAAGCGATGAGCAAACGCCGCCAGCCTCGGCCCGTCGCGATAGAAAAAGAAGACAAAGACAATGCTCAACGTCAGTTCGAGAATCCCGCCGCCGATCTGCGCACTGCGCGCCAGCAACCAGTTACCGACCTGCCCCAGATAAGGTTTGATCGACACCATCAACGCGGCGCCCTGCTCATCAATGCTGTTCCAGAGCCCGACCAGCCGCTCACCCACAAACGGCAAACCTCCCAGCCACGTCGGCGCCTGCGGCAAACCATCGACTTGCACATCCTTGATGAATGCCGTGGCATCGCGCACGTGATCCGCCAGGTTGAACCCCAGCCAGACCAGCGGCGCCGCCACCAGCAACATCCAGCCCAACGTCAGAATGGCGGCAGCCAGCGATTCGCGGCCATTGAGCCAGCGGGTCAGAAGACGCATCAGCGGCCAACTGGCAAACGCCAGCACTGCGCCCCAGAACAACGCCGACCAGAACGGCGCCATCACCCACAGGCTGGCACCAAACAGCACCAGCAGAAGGATTTGCACCAACAGCCGATCGTTATTGAGCATGTAAGGTCTCGAAAAAGTCAGTCAGACAAAAAAAAGGCGAACACACAGCGTGCCCGCCCGATACACCTTATCGCAACAGATTAATGTGCAAGCCAGGGCCTTCGACACTGCCGGCTTCCAGCCGCCTCGCGCGCACGCCCTGCTCGATCAGTGCTTGTCGCCAAGCCTCGGCCTTGGGGCCCGACACGGTCACCCGTTGCGTAATATCCAGGTTCAAGCCACGGGAAATCAGCCGCAGCCAGGTGTCGTCCGGATCGCCAACCAACTTTGGAAAGTCCAGTTCACCGGTGCTTTTGAGCTGCCGCAACAAGGTCGCAGACGTCGGCAACAACTCGCCCAGCGGCGCTTCGGCAACGAACTGTTCAACATGTAGATAAGCCCTGCGATTGCCGCGCGTAATGCTGTAGAGCGCTATCAGCGTGTTATCCCTTGGAGCCGCCAGCCTTAGCAACAGATAGGCCTGCTGCTCATCGGAACCAAACAGTTTCGAGTTACCAAAGACCTCATTGGCCCACAGGCTGCTTTCGCCACAATCACGGGACTCGCACCAATACAGCAACTCGGCGCCCTGTTTTTTTTGCAGCGCTTCACGGGCGGCAGTGAAAGCTTCGTTGGCGGAGTGTTCCGGTGGCAGTTCGTAGGTCACTGACGTGGTTTGGCCTCTGGCACTGACCTGCCCTTCGAAGCGCAGCTTGCCGCTGATTTTGCGGATCGATCCGAGCGGATAGACACGCTCCAGTTCGGTCGGGGCACGATAGTCGACGATTTGTGCATCGGCCAGACGCGGCACGATCGGTAGATCCTGACTGCCCGGCACATCGTCCGCGATTGAAAAGGAACTGAAACAGCACAGTGCCAAGAGACTGAGTGAACGCATGGATAGGTTCATCGGATAGACATGGCCTGGGTGCCGCTTTGGCCATTCGGGGTCGTAGCGGTGTAAAGATCCATCATGGTTATCTCCCATTTCAACCCGCCCAGCCTCGACAGTTGCCCGCAGCAAGTCAAGGAATGGCGAAGAACCGATTGAAACAGTCTGCGACAAGATCGGCACCGGCCTCATCGTTGAGGTGCAAATGGTGTCCGCCGGGCAGCTGTTCCCGGTTAAAGGGTAGACGTTCCAGCAGTTCTGGGTGTTTGGCCAGCATGCCGTCGGCCGCGACGACCAATTGCGCAGGACAGCCGATGCGCAGGACGAAAGCCATCGCCTGCTCCTGGGTCAGGCGCAGCGGCGACGGCAGGGTCAGGCGATTATCGGTGCGCCAGGTGTAACCGCCGGGCACGGGCATCAATCCCCGTTGCGCCAACAGTTCCGCCGCCTCACGACTGACCGCCACCAGACCTTTCATCCGCGCTTCGATGGCTCGGTCGAGGCTGTTGTAGACCGGTTTGCGCTTCTCGCGCAGTTCCAGTTGCGCTTGCAGGGCCATGCCCATGCGTTCGGCAGCGTTTTCGCCTTTGTCTGTAGGAGGAATCACGCCGTCGATCAACGCCAGATGCGAGATACGCTGCGGCAACGAACCGGCCAGCACCAGCGACACGATGGCGCCCATCGAATGCCCGAGCAGGCCGAAACGTTTCCAGCCCATCTGCTCGGCAACCTGCAGCACGTCATGGGCGTAGTCCCACAACGCGTAACCGGCGCCACTCGGACGATGCCCGGAGTGCCCATGCCCGGCCATGTCCAGGGCCATGATGCGCAAGCCTTTGAGCTTCGGCGCCAGGCGGGCAAAGCTGTTGGCGTTGTCGAGCCAGCCATGCAGGGCGATGACCGGCAAACCGTCCTCGGGACCGAACAAGTGCGCAGCCAACTCGATATGCGGCAGGTTCAGGCGTACTTCTTCGAAGGTCGGGCTCATGCGCAATCCTTGTCCTGAGGGTTTTCCCAGCGAGTGAACAGGCTCTTGAGCAACCGCGCCGTGTCTTGCGGGCGTTCAAGCGGAAACATATGGCCACCGGGCATGCTCAGCGCCTCGCCCTGGGCAAGACGCGAAACGAAACGGGTGTGATGACGCATCACCACCCGACTCTTGTGCCCTCGTACCACCGCCAGCGGCACTTGCAACTGTCGGGTAAGGCCGGGACTGGTGTGCGGCACCCCGCGATAGATGCTGATCTCGGTGGCCGGGTCGAAGCGCAACCGCAGCTTGTCGCCCACCTGATGCAAACCGTGTTGCAGATAGGCATCGAAACATTCGGGATCGAAACTGCGAAACAATGTCTTGCCGGCAAAGTAGCTGCGTGCGCTGTCGAGATCGGCAAACTCTTCGCGCCGGCCCAGGGTGCGTCCAGCCGGAGTCAGTCTGTCGATGAAGCCGAAGCGCTTGGCCGCACGGATCACCCATTGATCGGTACGGGTCAGCACAGGGGAATCGAGCATGACCACGCCGCGATACAACTCAGGGCAACGCAGCGCCGCATGCAGGTGCAGCACGCCGCCAAACGAGTGGCCGACGCCCCACACCGGTTGATCCTGCTGCTGCAAATGGTGAATCAACTCATCGACAAGGTTGTACCAGTTATCGTCCGCGGGAAATCGCGGGTCATGGGCATGCTGCTCCAGATGCGCGACCCGGTACTCGGGCGCCAGCGCCGCGAACAACTTGCCATAGGTACCCGAAGGAAATCCGTTGGCGTGGGCGAAAAAGATCGGTTGCGACATGCGGGTAGATCCATGAGCGGGAAACGTGGCGTTGATTGTCCGCAAGAGTGCGCCTCACAGCAATGACCGTAACGGCCAGGAATGATGACAGTCGCGCCATGGCTATATCCGACGCACCGCCGTGTGGGTGTTTTTGTCAACTGTCAGTTCTGTCAGTTGACCCACGCCGTGTTCAGGCTGATAAGAGGATCACCCTCATCAAAGCTGCCGGCGCCCATGACTCACGCGAATACACCCGCCATCCAGGCCTTCGACGCTCGAGGCCTGGTATTACGCAGCGTGAATTACCATCGTCGCGATGAGACTTTGGCACCCGAGAGTTACATCACTCACCAGACGCATGATGCAGCGGGGCGCACGGTATTGAGTCGCGATCCCAGACTGTTCCGCGAGCACACACCTGAAAAACCCGGCCCGGCGAATCAGAGCAATGTGTTCAGCCTGTCAGGCGCCATGCTGTCGAGTGAAAACAGCGATGCAGGCTGGCGCCTGAGCTTGCTCGCAGAGGACGGCGCTCACATTGACGGATGGGATCAGAAACGCAACCACAGCCGTATCGTCCATGATGCTCTGCGACGACCGAGCGCCACTTTCGAGCAGTCTGGCGACGAGCCTGAACACTGTACGGAGCGCTTCACCTATTTCGATGATCCGGATGAAGTCCACCATAACCGCCGTGGCCGATTGATTCGGCATGACGACACCGCAGGCACCCTGCACTTCACTGAACTCAGTATGAGCGGGCAACCACTGCAACTTTGTCGCACCTTCAGTGCCGATCCCGCGTGGGCGGTGGACTGGCCGGAAGTGAAAGTCGATCGCGATTTTTTTCTGGAAACCCGATCGGCCGCGACCCACTTCAGCTACAACGCCCTTGGCGAGTCGGTTGGTCAGACAGATGCCTTGGGAAATCGGCAGATACAGCTTCAAGACGTGGCGGGCCATGTGAAAGAAACCCGTCTGACACTGGCCGCAAACGACGACAGCCAGACGCTGGTCAGCGATATCCACTACAACGCCTTTGGGCTTATTGAGCAGCAACGCGCGGGAAATGACGTGATCTCCCAAGCGACATTCAGCCTCGACGATGGCCGCCTGCAACGTCTGAGGAGCCAGACCAGTCATGGCTCGATCCTCCAGGATCTGTCCTACGCGTACGACGCAGTCGGCAATATCACTCGCATCAGCGATAGCGCAGAGGCGGCTGTCTATCACCGTAACCAGCGAACAGACGCGATCTGCCGCTACCGTTACGACAGCCTCTCGCGCTTGATCGAGGCCAGTGGCCGGCAGATCCGCAACGCTGCGGGCGGGCCACAGCTGCCGGCATTTGCCTCTCCTGCCGACCCGGGTCAGTTGGAAAACTACACGCGCACTTACACCTATGATCCGTCCGGCAATCTGCTGTTGATGGAGCACCGCGCCGCCAGTGGAAACCGCACCGAGCGCACGGTTGTGGCCAGCGCCAGCAATCGCAGCCTGCCGGAAAGCCCCGACGGCCATCTGCCCGATGAGCAGGCGATTGCCGCCGCTTACGACGCCAATGGCAACCGCGTGTTTCTCCAAGACGAAGGGCAAACGCTGCAATGGGATCGACGCAATGAATTGCAACAGGTTGATCAGGTGGTTCGAGAGGGTGAACCGAATGATTGCGAGTTCTACATCTATGACGGCAGCGGTCAACGCCTGCGAAAAATCCGTCAGGCCTGTACCGCATCGGTGCAACGACTCAGTGAAACGCGCTACTTGCCCGGTCTGGAAACTCGCACCGATCCGAATCAGACCGTACACGTCATCACCGTCAAGGCCGGTCGCGCGACAATCCAGGTGTTGCACTTTGAAAAACCGCCACCACACGGCATACCCCAGCATCAGCAGCGCTACAGCTTCACCGATCAATTGAACTCCAGCACCATTGAACTGGACGCCCAGGCACAGATGATCTCCCGGGAAAGCTATTACCCGTTTGGCGGTACCTGTTGGTGGGCGGGCCGAAGCCTGGTCGAAGCGAGCTACAAGACCCTGCGCTACTCGGGCAAGGAACGGGATGCCAGTGGCCTGTATTACTACGGTTTTCGTTACTACACGCCATGGCTTCAGCGCTGGCTCAATGCAGACCCGCTGGGGGTGCAGGACGGACTGAATCTGTTTGCCATGGTGCACGGCAACCCTGTCGGGAACGTGGACTTCCAGGGACTGGTCACACTGAAAGAAGGCGTGGGCGCCGCTCTGGCAACCTTTGGCCGGGACAGTGTGAGTGCACTGGCCGCAGGAGCGGTTAAATATTTTGCTGCAAGAGGGTTGGAGCAATGGGCAACCGGCGATCCGGACTCACCGCCAGACCCGGGTGTCAATCTGGGATTGACCCTAGCAGGCAGCATGGTGGGTGCGTTGGCCGGTGGTTCCATGGGGATAGGAGCAGGCAGTCGTATTGCCAGCAGCCGCAACTACAACCGCACCACACAGAAAGTCATGGCCGGTATCTTGGGGCTGGCGGGCGCTGCGGCGGGAGCCGCCGCTCCACTGTATGCGTACCTGTCTGAGCGGGAAACCTTGAACATGACAGCCATCAGCATACTTGCCAGTGTGCCCAAGAGCATGACAAGGGAAGCAGGCCAACGCGCGTTCGCCAGCGTCGGCCCCAGCGTCACGATTGCGCCAAGCGGCACCACGACCGCTTGGCGCACCGCCTTCTATGGAGCCGTTCTTTTTGCTGACGGTGCGCTCGGGGCAAATCTGCCACCTGGCCTGGATATCACTGTCGCCGCTACCGTGGAAGGCCTGGATGGAGCGTCCACAACCACGATCAACTCATTGCGTGGAGGTGACTACAGCAGCCCGGAACGCAATCGGCTTTCTGTGCCGAATGCAGCGGAATGGCTATACGGCGTCGTAACACGTACCGCCGGCTCAACCTTGACCGCCTCACTGACATTGCTCGCCGAACCTCTAACGAACACAATCGAAAACGCCCACTTACAATCAGCAGTCGTCGAAAGCCTGGCCACCCCCACCGAGGCCCGCACATACCTGGGCCAGCATGTGCAGCGTGGCGCCTTCGAGCTGGCCAGGTACGACGATGGGGACTTCACTCTGGATCGTTTCACTCCAGCGAACCGGATTTGGAGAGATGCGACACCCGCCGGTTATCACCCGGAAACACCCGACGCGGGCGACCTGCCCATGAGTGTTATCAGACGACGTAGCGTATGACTCAACTCAAGGGTGGTGTCTGCCCCAACGGCACCACTGCCATGGTCAAGCGCGAGACACAACTGGCCTTGCCTTCATCGCTGGTCAGTCGAATATCCCAGACATGCGTGGTGCGACCGATATGAATCGGCTTGGCCACAGCCGTCACCCGGCCACTGCGCAAACCACGCAAATGGTTGGCGTTGATCTCAAGCCCCACGCAATAAAACTGGCTGGCATCGATACACAAATAACTGGCCATAGAACCGACAGTTTCAGCCAGCACCACCGAGGCGCCGCCGTGCAGCAGGCCGTAAGGCTGGTGGGTGCGATGGTCGATGACCATGCTCGCGGTCAGTGATTGTTCGTCGAACGCCTCGAAACGGATATCCAGCACTTCGCCGATGGTGTTTTTCTGGATTGCGTTCAACTGCTCGATGTCGGGAGTGGTGCGCCACAGGCTCATCACAGACTTCCTTTGTTGTTTTAGTGGTCGCTCAATCCTGCCACAGCACCGCCTCGCTGCGCTCGCTCCATTCTTCGAAGCGCGCGCCGTAGGTGTCTTCGATGACGTTGCGTTTGATTTTCAGGGTCGGCGTGAGAAACCCGTTCTCCACCGCCCAACTGTCCTTGACCACCACCAGTCGACGCAGGCGCTCGTGCTTGTCGAGCACCGCGTTGACCTCCTCCAGCAGTTTTTCCAGGCTCGAATGCAGACTCGCCCGCCCCTCTTCCTGATTGACAATGGAGAGCACGCACAAGCCCAGCGGCGCGCTCAAACCATCGCCCACCACGCAGACCTGTTCGATACGCGAATGCACCGCCAGCCGATTTTCGATCGGTGCCGGCGCCACATATTTGCCTTTACTGGTCTTGAAGATCTCCTTGAGTCGACCGGTCAGGCGCAGGCGCCCTTCGGCATCCTGCTCGCCCTTGTCACCGGTGCGCAGAAAACCGTCCTCGGTGATCGTTTCGGCGGTTTTCTGCGGCTCCTTGAAATAGCCGAGCATGTTCGCCTGACTGCGTACCTGCACTTCACCGGACTCATCGATACGCACTTCAACATCCGGGCACGGTTTACCGATCCAGCCCTGCTTGTATTGACCCGGCAGGCAGATGTGCGAATAGCCGCAGCTCTCGGTCATGCCGTAGACCTCCAGGACGTCGAGCCCGAGTTTCTGATACCACGCAAGCAAGGTTTGCGGCACTGGCGCGGCGCCCGACAGGGCGACGTGCAAGGCATCCAGCCCGAGGCCAGCAAGCACTTTGTGCCCGACCCGCTTGCCGATGAACGGCAGGCCGAGGAGCAAATCCAGGCGCTTTGCCGGAATCTTGCTGTAAACGCCCATCTGGAATTTGCTCCAGATTCGCGGCACACCAAACATTGCGGTCGGCCGCGCACGCTGCAAGTCAGTGATAAAAGTCTCGAGGCTTTCGGCAAAGAACACCGTCTGCCCGGTGTAGATCGACGCCAACTCTACAAACATCCGCTCGGCGACGTGGCACAGCGGCAGGTAGGAGAGCAATCGATCATGCTCGTTAAGCCCGAATAACTGCGTGCCATGGGTCGTCGCAAACCCGAGGTTGGCGAAACTGTGCATCACGCCTTTGGGCAGGCCAGTGGTGCCGGAGGTGTAGATGATGGTGGCCAGTTGCTCGGCGGCGGGACGCGGGTCGTCCTGGATCGGTGAACTGCGTTGCAGGTCGGCCCAGCTGAAATCGAAGTCGCCGGCCGGATGCAGCGGCAGGCTGATGGTCGGCAGGCCCAAGGGCATGCCTTTCGACATGCCGGGCCAATCATCCAGTTTGCCGATAAACGCCAACACACTTTCCGAGTGGTTGAGCACCTGAGCCACGGAGTCGGCGGTCAGGTTGGGATACAGCGGCACAGAGACGTGCCCGGCCATCCAGATGGCGAGGTCGGCGATGATCCAGTGCGCGCAGTTTTTCGAGATCAGCGCGATGTGGCTGCCCTGCGGCAACTCGCGCGCTCGCAGCCAATGCGCGGCGCAGCGGGCCTGATGGCCGACGTCGGCCCAGGTCAGCGTTTCGACCTGCCCGCCCCCGACTGGCTGTACGAGGAAGCGCTGGCGCGGGTGCCGCGCCTCGCGTTCGTAAAACACGTCCAGCGGCAAACGGAATGCGGCAGACATGCGACTCGCTCCTGTTTTTTGGGTCTGGAGCAAGCGTAGTCAACCAAGCAAGTGCTTGGTTGGAAAATTCAAACAAATAATTTCCCCCGACACAGCGAAATGTGGGAGCGGTGTTTACAACGTTATGGATGCTTGAGGCTATTGAGCTTCATCGAGCCGATCAGCAACTCACTGTGTTCAAGCTCCGCAAGCCCGGCCGTGCTGACCCTCTCGGGCGGATACCCGGCGCCATGCTGCAGATAGCTGAGCAAATTGCCCACCAGCGGGTTATGGCTGACCAGCAGCACATTGCTCACCGAGACCAGTTGATCGGTGACCTTGTCCGGATCGACCTCTGGCGTCAGCCACTCGACCGTGCGAATCGGCGGCTCGAAACCCAGCGCCTCACGGACAATCTGCGCGGTCTGTTGCGCGCGCAGATAGGGGCTGGCGTAGATCGCGGTCAACGGCTGGCCCATCAGACGGGCCGCACTGCTCAAGGCTTCCTGGCGGCCATGCTCGGTCAGCTCCCGCTCGGCATCGGGGCACGCGCCATAAGGCACGGCTTCACCGTGACGCAATACCCAGAGTTTCATAGCTTGGGTTCCTCATCTCGGGCCGGATGCGGTGCTGGCGGCACGGCATGCGGCGCTTCGCCTTCGGGGGTACGCGGCGCAGGCCAGTCGGCGAACGGCCATGGTTTCTGGTCGCTGTGAAAGCTGCCGAAACGGCCGATCTGTGCCAGAAACTGGCTCAGGCTGTCGCCGAAATTCATCAGGCCGGCGCTCGGAGCGCCATAGATCAAACGATAGATCAGTTGCACCAGCACCACTGCGCCAAGGATGAACTGCGCCACTTGCCAGACCAGCACGTAAATGAGCATCCACAACACCCGCAGGAGGATGGACTCGTACTTGGTGTCGATTTTTGGATCGTTCATAGGTCGTTCCCTGCTGATTCAGTTGAAACCACTGGTGGAAATAAAGTCGACGTCGGTTTTCGGCTCGGCCCGCATCAACAACGCGATGACCTGGTCCAGCGTGCGCCCTTCGAACAGAATGGCGTGCAGCCCGGCGACCAGCGGCATGTAGACACCCACCTCCTGGGATTTGGCCTTGAGTACTTTCAAGGTATTCACCCCTTCGGCGACTTCACCAAGGCGCGACACCGCTTCGTCGAGGCTCAGCCCCTGACCGAGGGCGAAACCGACCTGATAGTTGCGGCTCTTGGGCGACGAACACGTCACGATCAAGTCACCGACGCCGGCAAGCCCCAGGAAGGTCATGGGGTTGGCACCCTGATTCACCGCAAACCGGGTCATCTCGGCCAGGGCCCGGGTGATCAGCATGCTCTTGGTGTTCTCGCCCATCTCCAGAGCCACCGCCATGCCGGCGATGATCGCGTAAACGTTTTTCAACGCACCGCCCAACTCGACACCGAAACGATCGGCGCTGGCGTAGACGCGGAAGGTGCGGCCATGCAGCGCGGCTTGCACTTGTTTGCACAGGTCTTCGTCTTCACTGGCAACCACGGTGGCGGTCAGTGCGTGCTCGGCGATTTCCCGCGCCAGATTCGGCCCGGACAACACGCCGATGCGCGCTTGCGGAGCGATCTCTTCGAGGATCTGGCTCATCAGCTTGAAGGTGTGGGCTTCGATACCCTTGGTCAGGCTGACCAGCATTTTGCCGCTCAGCCGTTCGGCGTGGGCGGCCAGCACCGTGCGCAACGCGCTGGACGGCAGGGCGACAAAGCACAGGTCACAGGCATCGAGGGTGGCTTGCAGGTCGGTGACGGCGGTCACGCCCGGCACAATCTTGATGCCTTTGAGGTAACGCGGGTTTTCGCGATTGACCCGGATGGCCTCGGCCTGCTCGGGGTCACGCATCCACTGCAAGACTTGATGGCCGTTCTCGGCCAGAAGATTGGCCACGGCGGTACCAAAACTTCCGCCTCCCAGGACCGCAATCGGGCGCTGTTCAGTCATATGCAATCCGTTAATCCATACCAGTGGCGATGTCGGCATTATACGGGGCGACCCCGTCGCGGCCAGCCCCCGCGTCAATTACCGATACTTGTAGGAAGAAGACCAACAAAACCTAGGAAAATGCCTATAACGTGACTGGAAAAGTCGCTGCCCTCGGTTAACATGCCCGCCAATTCTTCGCTCTATAGGCTGTGTCGTGCTCTTTGCTTCTCCCTCATCGCGCTCGTCCCTGTTGCTCGCGCTGCTGTTCAGCCCGGTCGTGCAGGCCGATGACCTGTTCATGGACAGCGAGTCGCTACCGCAGGTGCTGACGGCCACACGCCTTAAACAGACACCGGCGCAAGTGCCGGGAAGCATGACCGTCCTCGACAGCGAATTGATCAACGCCAGCGGCGCCCGCGACATCAGTGAACTGCTGCGCCTGGTGCCCGGGATGATGGTCGGCAACGTCAGCGGCAATCAGGCTGTGGTCAATTACCACGGCACCAACGCCAGCGAAGCGCGGCGCATGCAGGTGTTGATCGACGGCCGCTCGGTTTACCGCGCGGGTCTGGCCACGGTGGACTGGAGCGATATTCCGGTGGCCGTGGAAGACATTGAGCGCATCGAAGTCTTCCGAGGCCCGAACACTGTCAGCTACGGCGCCAATGCACTGATGGCGGTGGTCAACATCATCACGCGCCACCCGGCGAACAGCCACGGCACACGGCTGAAGATCACTCGAGGCCAGCGCGGCATCAACGATTTCCATGCCAGCCAGGGCACGGGCTGGAATGGCGGCGACCTGCGTCTGTCGCTGTCAGGTCAAGAAGACGACGGTTTCGACAGCGATCGCACAGGCGCCGATTACCGCGACAGCCGCCGCTTGAACCGTTTCAGTCTAGCGGTCAGTCATACCCTGAGCGACAGCCAGAGCCTCGACTGGCAGGTCAACGCGAAGGACGGCACCAACCAGCGGCCCTATACCTACCGACCGGTGTTCTCGGGGATTACAGACGCGGGGAACAACTCCGACGTGGTGGCCAAGGACTACGCCGGGTCGGTGCGCTGGAATCTCGACATCAATCCCGAACATAGCCTTTATGTACAAGGATCGGCGCAGCACTGGGACCGTCAGCAAACCTGGCGCGCTTGCGACGCCGAAGTGTCGTTCAGCCCGGAACTGACGCAGCTGTGGCAACTCGACCCCAATTACACCGAGCGCCTGGCGCGCAACATCACCCGGTTCACCGGCCCCGGCGCCGAGCCCGGCAGCCCGCAGAAAATGGCGCTGGCCAATCAGGTGCTTGATCAATGGCGCAACGGCGCCAGCCAAACCCTGTGCGGCGATATCGACCAGAGTGCCCGGGAGTCGCGTTACGACCTCGAATTGCAGGACACCCTCAGCCTGTCCGACAGCCTGCGCCTGGTCAGCGGCATGAACTATCGTTACGACCGGGCCGATTCCGAGACCTACTTCAACGGCACGCTGGACGACACCACTTGGCGCGCCTTCGGCCAACTGGAATGGCGCGCGACCGAACACTGGCTGTTGCAGGGCGGTGCAATGTTCGAAGACACGCAACTGATCGGCAGTTCGCTGACCCCGCGCTTCGCGATCAACTACCTGATCAACCCGCGCCATGGTCTGCGTGCGGTGTACTCGGAGGCGATCCGCTCGCCGGACATGTTCGAGAACAACGTCAACTGGAGCTATCAGGTGACCAACCTGCGGCCCACGGCGTACGGCCAGTCGTCAGCGCGTTATTTCGTCAAGACCCGTGGCCCCGGCGATCTCGATCAGGAACACATGCGCTCGCGTGAACTGGGCTACAACGGCAATTTCGCAGAGTGGGGACTGGCACTGGATGTGAAGCTGTTCTACGACGAAATCACCGGGATGATCAGCGAGCCGTTGCGCAACAACCAATACATCGCCAGCAATGCCAACAGCTCACGTTTTCGCGGCACCGAAACCCAACTCGACTGGCGCGTGAGCAGGGTCGACCGCTTGCGTTTCACTTACGCCTACGTCGACGCCCAAGCGAGCAATCCGCTGGATCAGCAATTCACCTCGCGCAACAGCGGTTCGGCCGGTTGGCTGCGCGACTGGGGCCAAGGCTGGAACAGCGCCCTCTTCTATTACGGCGACAACGCGCTCAACGGCTATCGCTTTGAACGGGTCGACACGCGGATCGCCAAACGCATCCCGCTGGGCAAAGCCCAACTGCAACTGGCCGGCGTGCTGCAACAGCGCCTCGATCACGCGCCAACGACGTTCGTGGACAACCAATACGACGAACGCCGGGTGATGTATTTCAGCGCCGAGTTGGAGTTCTAGGGTGCGCCTCGGCCTGTCACGCAAGGCGCCAACCCTTGGCCACTGCCTGGCCGGGCTGTGCCTGTTTCTGGCCACGTGGCTGCACGGCATCGCAGTGCAAGCGGCCGATATTCTGCTCACAGGGGCTGAAGAAAGTCCCGGCGTGCAGGCTTTCGTTCAGGCCCTCAGCGAGTTGCGTCCGACCGACAGTGTGCGTTTCCAGCCGCTGGCCAGTCTCCCGGCACCGGGAAAATTACCTTCCAGACTGCGCCTGATTCTGCTCGATCTGCCAAGCCTCGACTGGCGCCTGCAAGACTCAAAGGGCCCGGCAACGCTGGTGCTGCGTATCAGCCGCGTGCAAGCACATCAGCGTTTCGGCTCGGCACAACCCTCGCAGTTGACTCTGCTGTGGAGCGATCCACCACTGGGCCGTCAATTGCAGTTGATCCGGCGGATGTTGCCGCAGGCGCGCAGGGTTGGCGTGTTGTTCCACCCGCACAGCGAATTTCTGCTCAAGGAACTGCGCCTGACCGCTCAATCGCTGAATCTGCAAATCGTCAGCCAACGCTGGGACAACACCCACGACAACCGACCCCTGCAAGCTGTACTGAAAAACAGCGACGTGCTGCTGGGCCTCGACGATCCTGATCTGTACAACCCGAGAACCGCGAAAAACCTGCTGCTCAGCAGTTACTCGCAGCAAATGGCGCTGGTGGGGCCCAACGTTGCGTTTGTCCGCGCCGGTAGCCTGGTCAGCAGCTACAGCGATCAGAGCGACTGGCTGGCGGTACTCGACCAACTGCTCGACCAGCCGCCGGGCAATTGGCCGCCAGCCCTCTATCCCAAACGTTTTAAAGTTTCAAGTAATGCGCAGGTGGCTCGTTCCCTTGGGATCGAACCGTTAAATGACGCGTCAGTCGCCAGAGCGTTGGCTGAAGGAGAAAGCCGCCCATGAGTTTCCGTCGCCGTTGGGACATCAACACCCGGACCCAGTTGATCAGCCTGGGCCCGGCGCTGTTGCTGACCTTGTTGTTGATCAGCTTTTTTACCTTCGTGCGCATTCAGGATTTGCGCCAGGAGCTGAACCACACCGGCCAATTGATCGCCAACCAACTGGCACCCGCCACCGAGTACGGGGTGATTTCCGGCAATAACGAAGTGCTGGAGAGCCTGCTCAAAGCCTCGCTGGCAACACCCAACGTGCGCTTTATCGAAGTGCAAGACAGTGCTAACCGGATTCTGGTCTACGTCGAGCAACCGGCGAATGTCCATAGCCGTGCGCATCAGGTCGAAGTTTTTCAAGCGCCGGTAAGGCTGCAACGGATCGCCCTGCACAATGATTTTTTCCAGGACACCAAAGTCAGCAATGGCGCGGCCAACGAGGATTATCTGGGGCGAGTGATCGTCGGTCTGTCCAACGATGCCTTCAGTCAGCGTCAGCAGGAAATCCTGCTCAAGGCCGCTATTCTGGCGCTGTTTGCCCTGCTCTTCACCTTCATCGTCGCGCGGCGTCTGGCCGGCAGCCTGTCGCAGCCGATTCGCGATATCGGCAATGCGGTCAAGGCGATTCAGCAAGGCGACTATAAAACGCCGCTACCGATTGTCGACGACACCGAACTGGGCGCCCTGTCGCAACACATCAACAACCTCGCTCAGGCGCTGGAACAGGCCAGTCGTGAACAGCATCAAGCCATGGCCCAACTGATCCAGACCCGTGAGGAAGCGGAAAAGGCCAACTGCGCCAAATCCGACTTCCTGGCGATGATGAGCCATGAACTGCGCACCCCCATGAACGGCGTGCTGGGCATGTTGCAATTGCTCGAAACCACCGACATGACCGAAGAACAGGTCGAGTACGCCGCGCTTGCCTCGGAGTCCACCGAACACCTGCTCAAGGTCATCAACGACATTCTCGACTTCTCGCGCATCGAGCGTTCGGAACTGGAACTGGAGCATATCCCGTTCAACCTCGCCGAACTCATCGCAGCCTGCGCCCAGTCGTTCCAGCACAGCGCGGTTCAGCGTGGCCTGGCGCTCAATCTGCGGATCCCCGAAGACATGCACGGTTTGCAGGTACAGGGCGATCCGACGCGGATCCGGCAGATTCTGGTCAACCTGGTCGGCAACGCCTTGAAATTCACTGAACAGGGTCGGGTCAGCATCGAGGCGCAGTGGCAGTCGCTGGATCACGAACTGCTGTGGTTCACCTGTTCGGTGCGCGACAGCGGCATCGGTATTTCGTCCGAGAGCCTGGAGTTGATGTTCAACGCTTTCCAGCAGGCCGACAGTTCTATTTCAAGGCGTTACGGTGGCACCGGCCTCGGTCTGCCGATTGCCCGCACTCTCGCCGAGCGCATGGGCGGGACATTGCGCGCGCAGAGCGAAGAAGGTCGCGGCTCGGTATTCACCCTGGAAATTCCGCTGGCTCTTTATAAGCAGGCGTTGCCGCAACTGGCAGCGCCACGCGCATTGAACAGCAGCGGTCACGGCGAGGGGCGTCATGTGTTGCTCGTGGAAGACAATCCGGTGAATCAGACTGTGATTGAAGCGATGCTGCGCAGTTTGGGCTTTACTGTCAGTGTTGCCACCGATGGCGCACAAGCGGTGCAAAATGCCGAAGCAAGCGATTTCGAAATGATTCTCATGGATTGCCGTTTGCCGATCATTGATGGCTACGAAGCGACCCGGCAGATTCGCCGCTTGCCCGGACGCAGCGCGGTGCCGATCATCGCATTGACCGCCAATGCCTTGCAGGGCGACCGCGAGGCCTGCCTGTCGGCGGGCATGAACGATTATCTGGCGAAGCCGTTCAAACGCAATGACCTACAGCAGATTCTGCAGCGCTGGGTGTCGTAGTGACGGCTTTTCGACCATCTGCGACTGGCGTGAAAAGCGAAAGTGCGGCAGTCTTAGGCACCCGAACGAGCCTCAAAAGGGGCTTGAATAAAAATTTCAGTGCACAAGTGTACATTCATGTCCTTGGTGCTGTGACTTTCACCACAACGCAATAGTCTATGAGTAGGCTGCCGGTTCGAGGCATGAACGCTTCGAACGGTCGGGAAGATTTGCCCCACCTGCCGCATGGGATTATTGAGGAGCTCGCATGACCAAACAAAACGCCTTTACTCGGGAAGATCTGCTGCGCTGCAGTCGCGGTGAGCTGTTCGGCCCAGGTAACGCGCAACTGCCCGCCCCGAACATGCTGATGGTGGATCGAATCACCCTGATCAGCGAAGAAGGCGGCAAGTACGGCAAAGGTGAATTGGTCGCCGAACTGGATATCAATCCTGACCTGTGGTTCTTCGCGTGCCACTTCGAAGGTGATCCGGTCATGCCGGGCTGCCTGGGTCTGGATGCCATGTGGCAACTGGTCGGTTTCTTCCTGGGCTGGCAAGGCCTGCCGGGCCGCGGCCGTGCGCTGGGTTCGGGCGAAGTGAAATTCTTCGGTCAGGTGCTGCCGACCGCCAAGAAAGTCACCTACAACATTCATATCAAACGCGTCCTCAAGGGCAAGCTGAACCTGGCCATTGCCGATGGTTCGGTGACTGTCGACGGTCGCGAAATCTACACCGCCGAAGGCCTTCGCGTCGGCGTGTTCACCTCCACTGACAACTTCTAAGGGTTATTCGCATGCGCCGCGTCGTTATCACTGGTCTGGGCATTGTTTCGTGCCTGGGCAATGACAAAGAGACCGTCTCCGCTAACCTGCGTGCAAGCCGCCCTGGCATCCGGTTCAACCCGGAATATGCCGAAATGGGTCTGCGTAGCCAGGTTTCCGGCTCCATCGACCTCAACCTTGAAGAGCTGATTGATCGCAAGATCTATCGCTTCGTCGGCCACGCAGCGGCTTACGCCTACCTGGCCATGAAAGACGCTATCGCTGACTCCGGTCTGACCGAAGAGCAAGTGTCCAACCCGCGTACCGGTCTGATCGCCGGTTCCGGTGGTGCTTCCACGCTGAACCAGATGGAAGCGCTGGACATCCTGCGCGAGAAAGGCGTGAAGCGCGTTGGCCCATACCGCGTCACGCGGACCATGAGCAGCACCGTTTCCGCTTGCCTGGCCACGCCCTTCAAGATCAAGGGCCTGAACTACTCCATCGCTTCTGCCTGCGCCACCAGTGCTCACTGCATCGGTACCGCCATGGAACAGATCCAGATGGGCAAGCAAGACATCGTCTTCGCCGGTGGTGGTGAAGAAGAGCATTGGAGCCAGTCGTTCCTGTTCGACGCGATGGGCGCCCTGTCCAGCAAGCGCAACGACACCCCGCAACAAGCCTCCCGTGCCTACGACGCTGACCGTGACGGTTTCGTCATCGCTGGCGGTGGCGGTATGGTCGTGGTTGAAGAGCTGGAACACGCTCTGGCCCGTGGCGCGAAAATCTACGCCGAAATCGTTGGCTACGGCGCGACGTCCGACGGCTACGACATGGTCGCTCCAAGCGGCGAAGGCGCGATCCGCTGCATGCAGATGGCGATGTCCACCGTTGATACCCCGATCGACTACCTCAACACCCACGGCACTTCGACTCCGGTCGGTGACGTCGCGGAAATGAAAGGTGTGCGTGAAGTGTTCGGCGACAAGGCTCCGGCCATCAGCTCGACCAAGAGCCTGTCCGGTCACTCCCTGGGCGCCGCCGGCGTTCACGAAGCGATCTACTGCATGCTGATGATGGAAGGCAACTTCATTGCCGGTTCCGCCAACATCGACGAACTCGACCCAGAAGTGGCCGATATGCCGGTGCTGACCAAGACCCGCGAGAACGCCACCATCAACACCGTGATGAGCAACAGCTTCGGCTTTGGCGGCACCAACGCCACGCTGGTACTGAAGCGCTGGGAAGGCAAGTAATTCCCCGCTGCTGAGCCTCACATGAAAACGCCCCGACTGGTTCGGGGCGTTTTTTTGGCCTGAAGTAAATGGCAGTTACACCGTAAAACCCTGTGGGGCGAGCCTGTTCGCTCCCACAAGTGGGCTTGCGGAGCTTCTGAAAATGAAACATCTGTCATGCAACTTCCCACCCTGCGATCGAATGTCGCGGTTTTAGCGGCCTCCAGCACTGTTGCAGAATTCGCAACTATACCTTGCACGAATCAGCCGTTTACTTAGCAAACTAACAAATCATATAAAAGAGTCCTGCACACGCCTTGCTGCAGATAACTTGAGATTTGGAGCTAGCAGATGACTGTAAAAGTAACTGAACGCGACGATTCACACATGTCCCATGAAGGCGTAGCCGCCGGTTTACGAATCTGGGATGTGCATCAACAAGACTTGCTGGTCGGCATGTTCCATAACGAAATCGATGCCCACAACTACAAGGCCGAACTGGAACTGCAAGAACAGCAACGGGATTTACGATCCGCCTGAACCAACCACAGCATTGAAAACGACAAACCCCGCGATCGCGGGGTTTGTCGTAGTGACAGCACTACCGATTTACCACATCAGATCGTCAGGGATCTGGTAGGCCGCGTACGGATCGTCCTCGGTGATGATCTCTTCGGTCTGCACGTTGAGCTGCACGATGCGCTGTGGATCGCGCTCCTGGATCTTCAGGGCCGCTTCACGGGGGATCACTTCATAGCCGCCGGCATGGTGCACGATCGCCAGCGAACCGCTGCTGAGCTTGTTGCGCATCAGCGTGTTGACCGAGAGGCGCTTGACCTTCTTGTCGTCGACGAAGTTGTAGTAGTCCTCGGTGGTCAGCTTCGGCAGACGCGAGGCTTCTATCAACTGCTTGACCTGTGCCGCACGCGCCTTGGCCTCGGCTTTCTCTTTCTGCTGACGATTCAGCTCCTGGTCGCGCTTGACCTTCTCGGCCATGGCTTCCTGTGCGGCGCGCTGCTGCGAGTCATCCAGCTCGATCTGGCCTTTGTGGGCCAGACGCTGCTGCTTCTGTTTGTCCTTGCTGACCTGTTTGGCCTGCTTCTGGTTGACCAGCCCTGCTTTGAGCAACTGATCGCGAAGGGAAATACTCATGGTGCTTACTCACTTGGGCAGTTGCTCAGCCGCAGCTGGGCAAGTTCTTTTCCTGACGTTTGGCTTCACCCCAGAGGGCGTCCAACTCTTCGAGGGTGCAATCTTCCATGGGACGGTGGGTGTCGCGCAATGCCTGTTCGATAAATCGGAAACGTCTTTCGAACTTGCCGTTGGCACCACGCAGTGCGGTTTCCGGATCGACCTTCAGATGCCGGGCCAGATTGACCACGGAAAACAGCAGATCACCGATCTCGTCAGCCACCGCGACGGGATCGTTCTCGGACATGGCCTCAAGCACTTCATCAAGCTCTTCGCGCACCTTGTCGAGCACTGGCAAGGCGTCTGGCCAGTCGAAACCGACCTGCCCCGCACGCTTTTGCAACTTGGCTGAACGCGACAGCGCAGGCAGCGTCGCCGGTACGTCATCAAGCAGCGAAAGTTGCTCTGGCGCAGCGGATTTCTCGGCGCGCTCTTGCGCCTTGATCTCCTCCCAGCGCTGCTTGACTTGCTCTTCACTCAAACGCGGTACGTCGAGCGGCGCATACAGATCGCCGGTGGGGAAGACGTGGGGATGACGGCGGATCAGCTTGCGGGTGATGCTGTCGATCACCCCGGCAAACTCGAATCGCCCTTCCTCCCGCGCAAGCTGGCTGTAATACACCACCTGGAACAACAGATCGCCCAACTCGCCCTGCAAGTGATCGAAGTCGCCACGCTCGATGGCGTCGGCCACTTCGTAGGCTTCTTCGAGGGTGTGCGGGACGATGGTTGCGTAGGTTTGCTTGATGTCCCACGGGCAACCGTACTGCGGATCGCGCAGGCGGCTCATCAGGTGGAGCAGGTCTTCAAGGCTGTACATCATTTATCTCTCACCACAAAACCCATGTGGGAGCGGGCTTGCTCGCGAATACGGTGTGTCAGCAACAATGATGTCGACTGACATGCCCTTTTCGCGAGCCACCCCGCTCCCACAGTTGATCGGCGTTGGTCTTCACGGAGTACGGTTACGCCGCGTTTCGATGATGTTCGGCAACTGCGAAATCCGCCCCAGCAACCGCCCCAACGCATCCAGACCCGGAATCTCGATGGTCAGGGACATCAGCGCGGTGTTGTCCTCCTTGTTCGAGCGGGTGTTGACCGCCAGCACGTTGATCCGCTCGTTGAGCAATATCTGCGAAACGTCGCGCAGCAGACCGGACCGGTCGTAGGCTCGGATGACGATGTCCACCGGATAGGTGAGCACCGGCACAGGGCCCCAACTGACCTGGATGATCCGCTCAGGTTCGCGCCCGCCCAGTTGCAGCACCGAAGCGCAGTCCTGGCGGTGAATGCTCACGCCACGGCCCTGGGTGATGTAACCGACAATCGCATCGCCCGGCAGCGGCTGGCAGCAACCGGCCATCTGCGTCATCAGGTTGCCGACGCCCTGGATCTGTATGTCGCCACGCTTGCCCGGCTTGTAGCCAGTGGCTTTGCGCGGGATCAGCTCCAGTTGCTCGTTGCCGCGTTCCGGTTCGACCAGTTGCTGCGCCAGGTTGACCAGTTGCGCCAGACGCAAATCGCCAGCACCGAGGGCGGCGAACATGTCTTCGGCGGTTTTCATGTTGGCCTTGTCCGCCAACTTGTCGAAATCCACCGCAGGCAGCCCCAGACGCGCGAGTTCGCGCTCGATCAGGGTTTTGCCCGCCGCAACGTTCTGATCACGGGCCTGTAACTTGAACCAGTGAACAATCTTGGCCCGAGCCCGGGAAGTGGTGACGTACCCCAGGTTCGAGTTCAGCCAGTCGCGACTCGGCGTCCCGTGCTTGCTGGTGATGATCTCGACCTGCTCACCGGTTTGCAGGCTGTAGTTGAGCGGTACGATGCGCCCGTTGATCTTCGCGCCACGGCAGTTGTGACCGATTTCCGTGTGCACGCGGTAAGCGAAGTCCAGCGGCGTCGCGCCTTTGGGCAAGTCGATGGCGTGACCGTCGGGGGTGAAGATGTAGACCCGGTCCGGCTCGATATCGACGCGCAGTTGTTCGGCCAGGCCCCCGATATCGCCCAGTTCCTCATGCCACTCGAGCACCTGACGCAGCCAGGAGATCTTCTCTTCGTAGTGATTGGAGCCGGATTTGACATCGGTGCCCTTGTAGCGCCAATGCGCGCAGACGCCGAGTTCGGCCTCTTCGTGCATGGAATGGGTGCGGATCTGCACCTCCAGCACCTTGCCTTCCGGGCCGATCACCGCGGTATGCAACGAGCGGTAGCCGTTCTCTTTCGGGTTGGCGATGTAGTCGTCGAACTCTTTCGGAATGTGCCGCCACAGGGTGTGGACGATGCCGAGCGCGGTGTAGCAATCGCGCATTTCCGGCACCAGCACGCGCACCGCACGCACGTCGTAGATCTGGCTGAATTCCAGACCCTTGCGCTGCATTTTGCGCCAGATCGAATAGATGTGTTTGGCCCGGCCGCTGATGTCGGCGTCGACCCCCGTGGCCTGCAATTCGTCTTTGAGCTGGGTCATCACGTCGGCGATGAAACGCTCGCGATCCAGACGTCGCTCGTGGAGCAACTTGGCGATCTGTTTGTATTGATCGGGTTCCAGGTAGCGGAAGGACAAGTCCTCCAGCTCCCATTTGATATGTCCGATGCCGAGCCGGTGCGCGAGCGGCGCATAAATGTCGAAGACTTCCCGGGCGACACGGTTACGCTTCTCGTCGTCGGCGGTTTTCACCGCGCGGATCGCGCAGGTCCGTTCGGCCAGTTTGATCAGGGCAACGCGCACGTCGTCGACCATTGCCACGAGCATCTTGCGCAGGTTTTCCACCTGCCCTTGCGCCCCCATGACCATCGACTGACGCGGGCTCAGACTGGCACTGATGGCGGCCATGCGCTGCACGCCGTCAATCAGCTTGGCGACCACGGAACCGAAGCGCTGGCTGACGGCTGCCAGTTCGATCTGACCTTCGCGCACACCGCGATACAAGACCGCAGCGACCAGCGAATCCTGATCGAGCTTGAGGTCGGCGAGAATCTCGGCAATCTCAAGCCCGGTGCGGAAACTGCCGGAGCCCTCGGCCCACAGGTTCTTGGCGGCGTTGGACTGTTGTTCAGCCTCGCGAGCGAACTCGCAGGCTTCTTTCAAGGCTTCGCGATCCAGTGCCAGATCGACACTGACCGCGTGATCGAGCCAAGCCTCGAGATTGATACTGCCGTCATTGTTGATCGGCTGGTGTGCTCTCACCTGTACCATCTTGCTTTACCTTCCCTACGACGCAGATTCAATGCGTCAAATCGCTGGTCTTCTATGCCCGTGGGCACTCGCGGGGCTAACGCGAGCGCGTCACGGACAGACCGGACGGATCAGACGAGCCATCCTGGCTCGCTTCAAATAACGCCATGGCTTCGACATGCGCCGTCTGAGGAAACATATCGAGAATCCCGGCACGTTTTAACCGGTAGCCCTGCTTGATCAATTCGACCGTATCGCGCGCCAGCGTTGCCGGGTTGCACGACACATACACCAACCGCTTGGCACCCAGGGTCGCGAGCTTGCGCACCACCTCGAAAGCACCGTCACGCGGTGGGTCCAAGAGTACCGCAGAAAAGCCGTTTCCGATCCACTGAGCATCGGTCAAAGGCTGGGATAAATCGGCTTGAAAAAACTTTGTGTTATGCAAATTGTTACTAGCGGCGTTCGCGGCGGCACGCTCGACCATGGTCTGCACACCTTCGACCGCCACCACTTCGCGCACGGTTCTGGCCAGCGGCAAAGCGAAGTTGCCCAAGCCGCAGAACAGATCCAGCACACGCTCTTCGCTCGTCGGTTTCAGCCAATCCAGCGCCTGCGCAACCATCGCTTCGTTAATACCGGCGTTGACCTGAATGAAATCCCCCGGCCGGTAAGCCAGATCCAGTCCCCATTGCTCCAGGCGATAACCCAGCGACTGGTTCGCATCAATCGGTTGCGGTCCGCCTTCGCCATGCAGCCACAATTGCGCTTCATGGCATTGGCAGAAATCCTTGAGGATCGTCAGATCCGCTTCCGACAACGGCGCCATGTGCCGCAGCAACACCGCCAGCGATGAACCGCTGAACAACTCGATATGGCCCAGCGCTTGCGGTTTGCTCAAACGACGGAGCATCTGCGGCAAAGCGGTCATGATCGGCTGCAAGGGCTGTACCAGCACCGGGCATTCGTTGATCGCAACAATGTCCTGGCTGCCGGCAGCACGCAAACCCACCTCAAGTTGCCTGGCTTTGATGTCCCAGCGCACGGCAATGCGGGCGCGACGGCGATAGCCGAACTCGGGGCCGGTCAGCGGCGGCGCCCACTCTTGCGGTTCGACACCGGCGACCTTCGATAATTGCTCGGCGAGCATGCGCTGTTTCAGGGCAAGCTGTTCGCCGTGGGGCAAATGCTGAACGCTGCAACCGCCACAACGGCCCGCGTGCTGACACGGCGCAGGACGGCGCAACTCACTGGTCTTGAACACGCGTTCGGTACGCGCCTCGACCACTTTGCCGTGGGCGCCGAGCACCCGCGCCTCGACCTCTTCACCGGCGAGGGCGCCGAGGACGAACCAGGTGCGGCCTTCGAAAAACGCGATGCCGCGACCGTCATTGGCCAGACGCTCGATGCTCAAGCGCTGTTTTTTGCCGGTCGGGATTTGCGGGGCCTTGCTGCCACCCGTGGGCTGGAAGCGCAGGCCTCTCTCGTGTTTGGCCATCAGTTGGGCGCGTCGAAAATGCCGGTCGACAGATAACGGTCGCCACGGTCACAGATGATCGCGACGATCACCGCGTTTTCAACTTCCTGGGACAGACGCAGCATCGCTGCCACCGCACCGCCCGAGGACACACCGCAGAAGATACCTTCTTCGCGGGCCAGACGACGGGTCACGTCCTCGGCTTCGCTTTGTGCCATGTCGACGATGCGGTCGACGCGGTCGGCCTGATAGATCTTCGGCAGGTATTCCTGCGGCCAGCGACGGATGCCGGGAATGGCCGAGCCTTCCATCGGTTGCAGACCGACGATCTGCACGTTGTCGTTCTGCTCTTTCAAGTAGCGCGACACGCCCATGATGGTGCCGGTGGTGCCCATAGAGCTGACGAAATGGGTGATGCTGCCCTGGGTCTGACGCCAGATTTCCGGGCCGGTGGTGGTGTAGTGCGCCTCAGGATTGTCACCGTTGGCGAACTGATCGAGCACCTTGCCACGACCTTCGGCTTCCATGCGCTGGGCGAGATCGCGAGCGCCTTCCATGCCTTCTTCCTGGCTGACCAGAATCAGCTCGGCACCGTAGGCGGTCATGGCCGCTTTGCGCTCGGCGCTGGAATTGTCCGGCATGATCAGGATCATTTTGTAACCCTTGATCGCTGCAGCCATGGCCAGAGCGATCCCGGTGTTGCCCGAGGTCGCTTCGATCAGCGTGTCGCCGGCGTGGATCTGCCCGCGCAACTCGGCACGGGTGATCATCGACAGCGCCGGACGGTCCTTGACCGAACCCGCCGGGTTATTCCCTTCGAGCTTGAGCAATAGGGTGTTGCTGGTGGCTCCGGGCAGGCGCTGCAAACGCACCAGCGGAGTGTTGCCGACGCAATCGGCGATGGTTGGGTACTGCAAGGTCATGGCGTATTCGCAATCCAGACGTGCGGGGGCGCCTATCATACCGGCAAACCCGCGCAGGCCATATCACGCAAAGTGCGGTGCTTATGGTTTATGGGAATAAGGAGACGCTAGTCCGTGTTTTCTGCGTGCGCCGTATCCAATGCATAAAACTCGTGCAGTTTGGCTTGCAACAATTGTTTATCCGGCAAGCACGTTTGGTATTCAGCAATCAAGGCAGGCGAAAGGCTGCGATTAAGGGCGTACTCGACGACCTCGTCCTCTTTGCTGGCGCAGAGCAGCACACCGATGGCCGGGTTTTCGTGGGGCTTGCGAACAGTGCGGTCCAGCGCCTCCAGATAAAAATCCAGCTTGCCGAGGTACTCCGGCTCAAAGCGCCCAACCTTGAGTTCGATGGCCACCAGGCAGTTGAGCCCACGGTGAAAGAAGAGCAAATCGAGCGCGAAATCCCGACTGCCGACTTGCAGGGGGTATTGAGAGCCAACAAAGCAGAAGTCGCGACCAAGCTCGGTCAGGAACGCCTTCAGCCGCCCCAGCAATCCTTGGTGCAGATCGGTCTCGGCATGGACGCCGGGCAAGTCGAGAAATTCGACCATGTAGGCGTCGCGAAATATCTCCAGTGCTGCTGGGTGAGCCTGCTTTAAAGCAGCAGATGCCTTCGCCGGATCGGTGACACTTCGTTCGAACAGGGCTGCCTTGAACTGGCGCTCCAGTTCGCGCTTCGACCATTTTTCCTGAACCGCCATTTTCAGGTAGAACTCCCGCTCTTCCGGGCGTTTGCTTTGGCCGAAAATGATCACGTTGTGCGACCAGGATAATTGTCGCGCCAGTGGTGCGACTTTTTCTTCGCCGCGATAAATTTCATAAAACTGACGCATACGAAATAGATTGGACCGGGTAAAACCTCGCAGTCCCGGTTGGGTCAGAGCCAAATGTTCAGCCAATTGACCAACCACTGAATCCCCCCACTCCGCCCGCTCAATCTTGCGACTGATATGTGCACCGACCTGCCAATACAGCTCAATCAGTTGTGTATTGACGGTCTGCATGGCCTGGTGCCTGGCACTGTTGATCAGCGCTAACACTTCGTTAAAATGATCGCCATCCGAGATACCGGTAACGCTGGAGGCATTCATGCGCAATTCCTTGAAGATGAGGTGAAGCGCGAGCTTAAACGCTCAACGAACCTTCAAATGACCGCCGATCCTGCTTGGGAAATATCGTACAAAAATACGAGAGCACTCCCGCAAAGTCGGCGGAAATGGACATTCCATAGGACTACATCGCGAGCAGGCTCACGCCTACAAGAGAACCGTTTCCTTCACACAGTCAGCGGCGAACACAACCCCAATGCAGGAGCGAGCCTGCTCGCGAAGGCGTCAGTCGAAGCAATCCCCTCATCAGCAACCAACCGAAAATTCAGTCGCAACCCCGTCCCGCTGTTCTCCGCCCACAACGTCCCGCCCTGGCGCTGCACCGCATTCCTGGCAATGCTCAACCCCAACCCGAACCCGCCATTGCCCGGCCGCGCCCCATCCAGTCGGATGAACGGATCAAAAATCCGCTGCAGATCCCCGCCAGCCACCCCGCCCCCCTGATCCTCCAGACACAGATGCCAATAACTCCCCTCCCGTCGCCCATCCAAGCGCACGATCCCGCCCTCAGGCGAGTGACGAATGGCATTGCGCAAAATGTTTTCCAGCGCCTGCGCCAGCGTATTGAGATTGCCGCGCACCCAGCACGACGCTTCGACGGAGCACTGCAATTGCAGACTTGACCAGCCGCTTTCATAACAGGCGTTATCGGTGAGCATTTCCCACAGCGCCTGGATCTGGATGGCCTCATCCGGCAACGGTGAGCGGTCAGTATCCAGCCAGGCCAGTTGCAGCGTGTCTTCGACCAACCGTTGCATGCCGTCGACTTCACGCCCGATGCGCTCGCGCAATTGCACCAGGCTTTGCTCGCTTTCGCTGGCCACGCGCAGTCGACTCAGCGGTGTACGCAGTTCATGGGAGAGGTCGCGCAGCAATTGCTGTTGCAGCGCGACGCTCGATTGCAAACGTTCGGACATCGAGTCGAACGCCCGGGCCAGTTCGCCGAGTTCGTCCGGTCGCTGGGTGATACCGCTCGACAGTCGCACATTCAATTGATCGGCGCGCCAGGCGTTGGCCTGTTCACGCAGGTTGTTCAGCGGCACCACCAGCAGGCGATACAGGCCAACGCACAGTAATAAAGTGAACAGGCCGGGAATCACGCCGTTGGTGATCACCCGCCAGAACACTCGATATTTGCCCGGCAGAAAACGCTCGGGGAGTTCGATCACCAGACTGCCAACGGAGGGGGCTTGGGGAAACGGTATGCGCAGCCACGGCCGCCCCTGCTTGTGGATCGGCCAATCGAGCCCGCGCAGAAAAGTCAGGTGCTGGATTTCCCGGTCATTGAGCGGCTCATTGCTCAACGATTGCAAGTTGCTGCCGATCACGCCGACCCAGGCGGCTTCGCGCAACTCCATGCTCTGCAACCAGCTATCGACGCCTTCGCGCCGGCCCCGCTGCCAAGCCTGCTCGGCTTCGCTGGCATAACGCATCAAGGTGCCACGCGCCTCGCTGGAGAGAAACTGATTGCGTTGCTCCATGTACCGGCCCCATGACCAGCTCAGCCAGATCATCAGCAAACAGAACGCCACCAACAGAAAGGCCAGCTTCCAGAACAGCGAATGACGCCCCGGCAGTTCAGACACTTTCATCAGCGGCACTCAACACATAGCCCTTGCCCCAGACCGTGCGCACTTCGCGCTCGGTATAACCGATGGCCTTGAGTTTGCGGCGGATCTGGCTGATGTGCATATCGAGGCTGCGGTCATGGGCCGCGTAACCGCGTTGCAGAACATGCTGATAAAGAAAGGCCTTGCTCAGCACCTCCTCATCATAGCGATCGAGGGTTTCCAGCAGGCGGAATTCGCTGCGGGTCAGCCCCGCCGGTTGTTCGCGAAAAAACACATCGCTCTGTTGATCGTCGAAGCGCAGCGTACCCGGCGCCACGGGCACGGCTACAGGCGCCGGGCGACGATCCAGGGCCACCCGCCGCAGAATCGCTTCGATGCGCACATGCAATTCGGCCATGCTGAACGGTTTGGGCAAATAGTCATCGGCGCCCAAGCGGAAACCACTGATGCGATCAGCCTCGGCCCCCAGCGCCGACATCAGCAGCACTGGCGTCGAATGACTCTGGCGCAACTGGGTCAGCACCTTGAGACCGTCCAGCCCGGGCAGCAGAATATCCACCAGCACCACGTCGAACGGTTGGTGCTGAGCGATGTTCAGACCTTCCTGGCCGTTCTGGCACCACGTCACCTGAAAGCCGCTGCGGCCCAGGTGTTCGTGAACGTAGGCCCCCAGGACCGGATCGTCTTCGATGGAAAGAATGCGTGGCTGAACGACGGAAACAGGATTCATGAGTATCTGCAAATAATTCTCAGTTGAGCGCGATTATTCAAGATTGAGGGACATCGGGCAACCCAAGCCTGGCCTGCCGGACAAACGCGCACCGATGCACAGACCGACCACGACACCATTTTTCCGAAGATTGCCCGCGAGCAAATCGCTACACTGCGCCCATGCCGCGTGCCGGATGCACGCATGAGTCAACAGATCAGCGGGATGCAGGAGACAGGTGTGCTCAAGAAACTGGGAATCAAAGGTCGCGTGATGCTGCTGACCTTGTTGCCGACCAGCCTGATGGCGCTGGTGCTGGGTGGTTATTTCACCTGGACGCAGCAGTCCGACTTGCAGACCCAATTGATGCAGCGTGGCGAAATGATCGCTGAGCAACTGGCGCCGCTGGTAGCTCCCGCCATGGGCCATGGCAACAACGAATTGCTCGAACGCATTGCCACCCAGTCGCTCGAACAACCGGACATGCGCGCGGTGACCTTCCTCGCGCCGGATCGCACGCCGCTGGCCCACGCCGGCCCCACCATGCTCAATCAGGCGCCGAGCGGCGACAGCGCCCAACTGCAAAGACGCAGCGGCAATGACGCGACTCGTTACCTGATGCCGGTCTTCGGCAGACACCGCAACCTTGCCGGTGAGGTGATCCCCGAAGAGTCCGACCGCCTGCTGGGCTGGGTCGAACTGGAGCTGTCCCACAACGGCATGCTGCTGCGCGGTTATCGCAGCCTGTTCGCCAGCCTGCTGCTGATCGCCGCAGGCCTCGCTGGTGCGGCTTTGCTCGCATTGCGCATGGGGCGCACCATCAACCGCCCGCTGGGCCAGATCAAACAAGCCGTCGCGCAACTCAAGGATGGTCATCTGGAAACCCGCCTGCCACCCCTTGGCAGCCAGGAGCTCGATGAGCTGGCGTCGGGCATCAACCGCATGGCCGGCACCCTGCAAAACGCCCGCGAAGAATTGCAGCACAGTGTCGATCAAGCCACCGAAGACGTGCGCCAGAACCTGGAAACCATCGAGATCCAGAACATCGAACTGGACCTGGCCCGTAAGGAGGCGCTGGAGGCAAGCCGGATCAAATCCGAGTTCCTCGCCAACATGAGCCACGAGATTCGCACGCCGCTCAATGGCATTCTCGGCTTCACTCACCTGTTGCAGAAAAGCGAACTGACGCCGCGTCAGCTCGATTATCTGGGCACCATTGAAAAGTCCGCCGACAGCCTCCTGGGCATCATCAACGAGATCCTCGATTTCTCGAAAATCGAAGCCGGCAAACTGGTGCTCGACCATATCCCGTTCAACCTGCGCGATCTGTTGCAGGACACCTTGACGATTCTTGCCCCGGCCGCCCACGCCAAACAGCTTGAACTGGTCAGCCTGGTGTACCGCGACACGCCACTGTCGCTGGTCGGCGACCCGTTGCGCCTGAAGCAGATCCTCACCAACCTGGTCAGCAACGCGATCAAGTTCACCCGCGAAGGCACCATCGTCGCGCGAGCCATGCTTGAGGAAGAACACGAGGACAGCGTGCAACTGCGCATCAGCATTCAGGACACCGGCATCGGCTTGTCGAGCCAGGACGTACGGGCGTTGTTCCAGGCCTTCAGTCAGGCTGACAACTCGCTGTCGCGCCAACCCGGAGGCACCGGTCTGGGTCTGGTGATTTCCAAGCGACTGATCGAACAGATGGGCGGCGAAATCGGCGTCGAGAGCACGCCGGGCGAAGGCTCGGAATTCTGGATCAGCCTGAGCCTGCCCAAGGCCCGCGACGATGCCGAAGACCTGCCCTCGGCGCCGCTGCTCGGACGTCGGGTGGCGGTGCTGGAAAACCACGAACTGGCGCGTCAGGCGTTGCAGCATCAACTGGAAGACTGCGGCCTCAATGTCACACCGTTCAACACCCTGGAAAGCCTGACCAATGGCGTCACCGGCGCGCATCAGACCGATCAGGCGATTGATCTGGCGGTAATCGGCATCACCAGCAACGACATGTTGCCGGAACGTCTGAACCAGCATATCTGGGATCTCGAACACCTGGGTTGCAAAGTGTTGGTGCTGTGCCCGACCACGGAACAGACGCTGTTCCATCTGTCGGTGCCCAATCCGCACAGCCAACTGCAAGCCAAACCGGCCTGCACGCGCAAACTGCGCCGGGCGCTATCGGATCTGGCCAACCCGCGCCAACCGCGCACCGAACCCGGCGAGCCGCTGTCGAGTCGCGCGCCGCGAGTGCTTTGCGTCGATGACAACCCGGCCAACCTGTTGCTGGTGCAAACCCTGCTCGAAGACATGGGCGCCAAGGTCCTCGCCGTGGAAAGCGGTTACGCCGCAGTCAAAGCGGTACAGACCGAATCCTTCGACCTGGTACTGATGGACGTGCAAATGCCGGGCATGGACGGCCGCCAGAGCACCGAAACCATCCGCCAGTGGGAAAGTGAGCGGCATTGCACACCGCTGCCGATCGTCGCCCTCACCGCCCACGCCATGGCCAACGAAAAACGTGCGTTACTGCAAAGCGGCATGGACGACTACCTGACCAAACCGATCAGCGAACGGCAACTGGCGCAGGTCGTGTTGAAGTGGACCGGTCTAGCCCTGCGCAATCAGGGGCCGGAGCGGGCCAGCGAAAGCACTGCCGGCCAAAACGAACTGCCGGTACTCGATCACGAGGAAGGTTTGCGCCTGGCTGCCGGTAAAGCAGATCTGGCGGCGGACATGCTGGCGATGTTGCTGGCCTCGCTGGAGGCCGACCGCGAAGCCATCCGCAATGCACGCGACAGCCACGATCAGAATGCACTGATCGAACGAGTCCATCGCCTGCACGGCGCCACACGCTACTGCGGCGTACCGCAATTGCGCGCCGCCTGTCAGCGCAGCGAAACCCTGCTAAAACAGGACGACCCAAAAGCCGCGCAAGCGCTCGATGAACTGGAGCGAGCGATGAACCGACTGGCAGCGCAAGCGAGGATCAGCGCCTGATCCAGCGCAATGCCGGTCGACGCAGACCCGGCTAAAGTGGATTCGGGTGCTTCAACCCGGGTCGATGTTCCAGGAGGATTCAATGCGCACAATCGTTTTCAGCAGCCAGGCCTACGACCGCGACAGTTTTCTCGCGGCCGACTGCCCGACGGACATCGAACTGCATTTTCAACCTGCCCGGCTCAGCCTCGACACCGCCGCACTGGCCGACAGGCACGAGGTGGTTTGCGCGTTCATCAATGACGATCTCGGCGCGGCGGTGCTGGAGCGACTGGCCGCCGGCGGCACCCGATTGATTGCCTTGCGCTCGGCCGGTTACAACCATGTCGATCTGGCCGCAGCCAAACGTCTCGGCCTGACCGTCGTGCGTGTCCCGGCCTACTCGCCCCATGCCGTGGCCGAACATGCTGTCGCACTGATCCTGGCCCTCAACCGACGCTTGCACCGCGCGTACAACCGCACCCGCGAGGGCGATTTCAGCCTGCACGGGCTGACCGGTTTCGATCTGGTCGGCAAGACCGTCGGCATCGTCGGCACCGGGCAGATCGGCGCCACGTTCGCGAAAATCATGCACGGTTTCGGCTGTAAATTGCTGGCCTGTGATCCGTATCCAAACCCCGACGTCCTGGCACTCGGCGCACGCTATCTGAGCCTGCCGGAGTTGCTCGCGCAATCGCGAATCGTCAGCCTGCACTGCCCGCTCAACGAGCAAAGCAAACACCTGATCAACCGTGATTCACTGGCGCACATGCAAGCCGGCGCCATGCTGATCAACACCGGGCGCGGCGCTTTGGTCGACACGCCAGCGTTGATCGACGCCTTGAAGGACGGGCAGCTCGGCTACCTGGGGCTGGATGTGTATGAAGAAGAAGCGCAGTTGTTTTTCGAGGATCGCTCCGACCTGCCGTTGCAGGACGACGTGTTGGCGCGATTGCTGACCTTTCCGAACGTGATCATCACCGCGCATCAGGCGTTTCTGACGCATGAAGCGCTGGGCGCGATTGCCGCAACGACCCTGCACAACATCGCGACCTGGGCGGCGGGATCGCCGCAAAATCAGGTCGAGGGTTGAGGGTTTAACGTTTTATTTCGGTGATAGCGAGGACGCCAGAATCAGTAGCGCCAGCCAGCCGAAGCCGAAAAGCCGCTGCTTCGCCGAGTGCCCGCTGCGCAGCAGAAACCAGACGAAAACCATCGGCAACAGGAACACCATGATCTTCAGCCAGCTTTCCACCGGACGGCTGCCATCTTCATTGATGGGCCGCGCAACCGTTTGTTCGGCCTGTTGCCGACGCCGACGCCCCGCTGCGGCCGGCATGACTTTTGGCAAAGGCTCAGGCGCCGGAGGGACAAATGCCTCGGGCACGGCCTGGTTACGCGGCAGACTGCCGAAAGAAATCGTCGAAGGCTGAACGGGGGCCGCTGCGGTCTGGGCTTGTGCGTGGGTTGGCTGCTCTGCCATCGGAGCCCCGCAATGAATGCACGCCGAGGCTTCTGAGCTGATGCTGCGCTTGCATTCATAACATTCGATAAGCGCCATGTTCCGTTCCTTCAGAGTCGAGGGCGGCAGTTTGCCATGTGTGCAAGCCGATTTGAACCTGATCGAAGGTCACAAGCGTGCGTCATTCTGCAACGTGGCCCGTGCTAGCATGTCGCGCATATTTGGAGGACCCATGGTCGAACACGATTTCCGCTACAACCTGATGAACCCGCAACACACCCTCACCGAATGCCGCGCCCTTGTTCCGGGCCGCTATCAGGTCACCGGCAATGGTGGCTCGATCCGCATCGGTGACGCCCTGTTGGTCACCCTCAAAGGCAGCAAGGACTTGTCCATGCGCCTGACCGTCGAAACCGTCCGCCACCTGATCAATCCGCCGGGCCAATGGACCGCGATGACCACGGGCCCGGTGTTCGGCGAACTGGCGATTCACACCTGGCAGGTCAACTGCGACAGCTGCGCCAAAGAGCTGAGCTTTGAATTCGCCGTCGACGCCAAGCTGGGCAAAACCGCAGAAAAACCAGCGGCTACGGCGCGCATCGCCGAACTGGGCTGGAAAGCCGTTGGCGACAAGCACCTGTGCCCGAAATGCCAGGAGCCTGCGTGATGAAACGCCTTGCCCTGGCCGCTCTGGTCGGTGTTGGCCTGATGGGCTGCGCCGCGGAGCCTGTGCAGTTGCAACAGAACCGCAGCTACATTCTGGAGTGGATCGGCGAGCGGCCGTTGATGGATTACAGCCATCTGACCGTGACACTTGGCGATGATGGTCGCGCCTATGGCAACGGCGGCTGCAACCATTGGTTCGCGCCTTACACGCTCGATGGCAACAAGTTGAGCTTCGGCAAGATCGGCAAGACCCGCAAGCTGTGCGCACCGGCACTGATGGAGCAGGAGCAGCGTTTCCTGCAGGCATTGGAAGGCGTGCAGCGCTGGGACATCTCGCCCATCGAGCAGATGCGCTTCTGGCCGGCGCAAGGCAAACCGCTGCGCTGGTGGCTGGAAGAGGGTTGATCATTTGTGGTGAGGGGACTTATCCCCTCACCACTGAAGCTCGCTTTCGGCAAAAGCTCGGCGTGCCTACTGGGTAGCCTGCAACGCCTCAAGCCTGGCCATCACCCCGGCCGCCGTCTGCTCACCCAGCAACTGCTCCCGCACCTTGCCTTTGTTGTCGATGATGTAAGTCACCGGCAACGCCTCGCTGCGCGGCAACTCGAACAACTCCGCCGGATCCTGCGCCAGCACGGTGAACTGGATGCCCAGTTTTTCGCTGGCGCTCTTCAGCTCTTCCCCCTGCACGTTGTCGAAGTTGACCCCGAACACGCCGACGTTCTTGCTCTTGAGCTCGTCTGCCAGATGGTTGAGCTCCGGAATTTCGGTCCGGCACGGCCCGCACCATTCGGCCCAGTAGTTGAGCACCACCCATTGTTTGTCCAGGCGCTCGGACGCCACCTTCTGACCATTCTGGTCGATGCCGTAATCATTGCCGCAGCCCCCCAGCATCAACGCCCCGATCATGGTCAATGCCGCTGCCAATCGCCGTGTCATGTCGTGTTCCTTGTGAAAATTTGAATGCGCCTGCGACCCATCGTCTCTGAAGGTTCTGGATTGTGCGCTGCACAGTTAGAATAGCCGCCACTTTACGCCAGAAGCGACCCGCCATGACCGATCTGACGCTTTATCACAATCCGCGCTGCTCGAAATCCCGCGGCGCACTGGAACTGCTGGAAGCCCGCGGCCTGACCCCGATCGTCGTGCGTTACCTCGAAACCCCGCTGGATGCGGCGCACATCAAGGCGCTGCTCGGCAAGCTGGGGATCAGCGCACGGCAACTGCTGCGCACCGGGGAAGATGAATACAAAATGCTTCAGCTCGCCGACAGTAGCCTCAGCGAAGATCAACTGATCGCCGCCATCGCCCAGCATCCAAAACTGATGGAGCGACCGATTCTTGAAGCCGGCGACAAAGCCGTCATCGGCCGTCCACCGGAACAGATTCTGGAGTTGCTGCCGTGAGCGCGCCGTACATTCTGGTGTTGTATTACAGCCGCAGCGGCTCGACCAACGAGATGGCGCGGCAGATTGCCCGCGGCGTCGAGCAGGCCGGTCTTGAAGCACGCCTGCGCACCGTGCCGGCGATCTCCACCGAATGCGAAGCCGTGGCCTCGGACATCCCTGATGAAGGTGCGCTCTACGCCACCCTTGATGATCTGAAGAATTGCGCCGGACTGGCCCTCGGCAGCCCCACCCGATTCGGCAACATGGCCGCACCGCTCAAGTACTTCCTCGATGGCACCAGCAATCTGTGGCTGACCGGCGCACTGGTCGGCAAACCGGCCGGCGTGTTCACCTCCACCGCCAGCCTGCACGGCGGTCAGGAAACCACGTTGCTGTCGATGATGCTGCCCCTGCTGCACCACGGCATGCTGATCACCGGCCTGCCGTACAGCGAATCGGCGCTGCTGGAAACCCAGGGCGGCGGCACGCCTTACGGCGCCAGCCATCATGCCGGGGCTGATGGTAAAAGCGGTCTGGATCAGCACGAAGTGGCGCTGTGTCGCGCACTCGGCCTGCGTCTGGCCAAGACAGCCCAAAAACTGGAGGACTGACATGGCCAGGAAGCCGAAGATTCTACCCTCCGTCGCGTGGCTCGAGCCGCGCGTCAAAGCGATGCGGATTATCAGTCTGTTGTGCTTTTTCGGCCTGGCCGGATTGCTCGCCGCTTACTACCTGATCTTTGCCGACCTGCACGGTGCGCGACCGTGGGTGATTCTGCTGGTCGAACTGGTCCCGTGGATCGTCCTCGCACCGGCCATGATCATGGGCAGCGCTCGCGGACATTCGTGGATGTGCTTTGTGGTGAATCTGTATTTCATCAAAGGCGCGCTGGCGGCGTATGACCCGAACCGGCAGTTGTTCGGCATTCTGGAGATGCTCGCGAGCCTGGCAGTGTTCTGCTCGGCGCTGCTGTATGTGCGGTGGCGGTATCAGTTGAATCGCAAACTGGCGGGTGAAGGCGAGATTTGCGGCGCCTGAGCCGGCGCCTTCGCGAGCAAGCCCGCTCCCACAGGGGATCCGTGGCGTCCACAGATCCCCTGTGGGAGCGGACTTGCTCGCGAAGGGGCGGACTCGGTGTCAGTGATTGACGGTATAAGCCAGCATCATCGAAATCTGGCTCATCGGCCGGCCGCCACTCTCTTCATGCCACTGGTTGAACACATTCTGCACAATGGCCAGATCGCGCAGGCTGGTCGGCGCCTTGTCGACGATCTTCTGCGCATTCAACGCCGCGACCACGTCGTAGCTCGGCACAAACGTATCCTTGCCGACCATGCGCAAAAAGCGCGGCGCCGATAGCCCGCCCAACTGATGGCCGTGCTTTTTCAGGTAGGTCCACAGACCGACAATATCGGTCACCGGCCAGTCAGCGATCAACGCGCCGAAACTGCCCTTCTCTTTCTCGACATCGAGGATGAACTGCGCATTGCGCGGCACGCTCTTGAGTTTGCCCAGGTGACGGATAATCCGCGCATCCTGCATCAGGCGTTCAAGGTGTTCGGCGCTCATCAGCACGACTTTTTCCGGGTCGAACTTGAAGAACACCTCTTCGAAGGCCGGCCACTTGGCGTCGACCAGACTGTGTTTGAGGCCGGCGCGAAATACGCGCAGGGCCATGGTCGAGAGGTAGCGGTCGTCGCTGATCTTGCGCAGTTGTGCCGGGGTCTTGGGAACGGGCAGATGGGCTTCCAGTTCAGCCGCCGAACCGAAGCGGTTCAGACAGTATTCGTGCAGCCACTTGTAATCGCGCATGCCCTCTCCTGTTGAGTGAAGCGAAGAAACCAATGTGTGCGGGCAAGCCCGCTCCCACAGGGATGGTGTTTACAGGTTGACGACGTTAACGAAGCGCGAAGCCGCCGTTTCGTCGATCTTCAGGCTGGTGAAGTCGAACAGGTTGCGGTCAGCCAGTTGCGACGGCACCACATTCTGCAAACTGCGGAAGATGCTTTCGGTGCGACCCGGGGTCTTGCGATCCCAGTCCTGAAGCATTTCCTTGACCACCTGACGCTGCAGGTTTTCCTGCGAACCGCAGAGGTTGCACGGGATGATCGGGAATGCCTTGAAGTCCGAGTACGCCTGAATGTCCTTCTCGTTGCAGTAGGCCAGCGGGCGGATTACCACGTTGCGACCGTCGTCGGCGCGCAGCTTGGGCGGCATCGCCTTGAGCGAGCCGTTGAAGAACATGTTGAGAAAGAACGTTTCGACGATGTCGTCGCGGTGATGACCGAGGGCCATTTTGGTCGCACCGATTTCATCGGCAAAGGTGTACAGCGTGCCACGACGCAGGCGCGAGCACAGCGAGCAGGTGGTCTTGCCTTCCGGAATCAGCTCTTTGACCACCGAGTAAGTATCCTTCTCGACGATGTGGTACTCGACGCCCAGTTCTTTGAGGTAGGCCGGCAGCACGTGCTCCGGGAAGCCCGGCTGCTTCTGGTCCATGTTCACGGCGACGATCTCGAACTTGATCGGCGCAACCTTCTGCAGGTGCATCAGTACGTCGAGCATGGTGTAGCTGTCCTTGCCCCCGGACAGGCAGACCATGACCTTGTCGCCGTCTTCGATCATGTTGAAATCGGCGACCGCTTCGCCGGCCAGGCGGCGCAGGCGCTTTTGCAGTTTGTTCTGATTGACCGTAAGAGTGCCCATGACGCGAAATCCGTGAGGTGTGACGAAAGGCCGGCATTTTACGCAAAAACCCTGAGGTTGTGGTCACAGGTTGTCGCCACTGGCCGATTCGCCTTTTACAGACCCCACGGCGATTAACCCGTGTGTTTACAGCGCGATTTGCTCTAACCCCCTGGTCCCGGTGCGGTTCAGAACTTTCTATACTGCGACGTAAGGTCGCACGCATTTGAAGACCTGAACTTGCTCGGCCTCATTGGCCCGTAGGCGCTCCGCTGGGGGGCGATGGCAATAACAAGAGGAGTGACTGGCATGATCCATCACGTAGTGGGACTTTTTACCCACCCCGATCAGGAATGGAAAGAAATCCGTGGCGACCAAGAGGAAAGCATCAGCCACATGTACCTGACGCACACGCTGATCCTGGCGGCCATCCCGGCTGTCTCGGCCTTCATCGGCACCACTCAGGTCGGCTGGGTGATCGGCAACCGCGCCCCCGTGATGCTCACGGTCGAAAGCGCGATCTGGATGACGGTCATGTCTTATCTGGCGATGCTCGGCGGCGTCGCGGTCATGGGGGCCTTCGTGCACTGGATGGCGCGCACCTATGACGCCAACCCGAGCCTGGCCCGTTGCGTTGCATTCGCCACTTACACCGCGACACCGCTGTTCGTCGGCGGGTTGGCGGCGTTGTATCCGCATATGTGGCTGGGGATGATCGTCGGTACGGCGGCCATCTGCTACACGGTGTATCTGCTCTATGTCGGTCTTCCGACCTTCATGAATATTCCATCCGACGAGGGTTTTCTGTTTTCCAGCTCGGTGCTGGCGGTGGGCCTGGTGGTGCTCGTGGCCATCATGGCGTTCACCGTGATCATCTGGGGGCTGGGCGTCGGCCCGGTCTATACCAACTAGAAAAGCGTCCTGCCTGAGAAAAACCAGACCTGCCAATAGAGGCCGCCGCAAGGCGGCCTTCTCGCGTGCAGGATGACCATTCGGCAGTTCGGCGATTCGCAAGTCCCAAGGGTTGCGGCATACTCGACACCTCTGGAGATCCATCAAGCATGCCCGAGCAACTCAATACCCGCGTCGAAGACTGCTACCAACTCGCTGAATCCTTTTTCAAACGTCACTTCCAACGCCCTGTGGTGAGCCTCAAGCTGCGCGGGCAAAAAGCCGGGGTCGCGCATCTGCACGAGAACCTGCTGCGCTTCAACCCACAGCTGTACCGGGAAAACACCGAGCATTTCCTCAAGCAGACCGTGGCCCATGAAGTCGCGCACCTGATCGCCCATCAACTGTTTGGCGACCGCATTCAGCCCCACGGCGAGGAGTGGCAACTGATCATGCGCGGCGTTTATGAACTGCCGCCGGATCGCTGCCATACCTATCAAGTCAAACGCCGCAGCGTGACGCGCTATATCTATAAATGCCCGTGTGCAGACAGCGATTTTCCGTTTTCGGCGCAGCGTCACAGCCTGGTGCGGCAGGGGCGGCGGTATTTGTGCCGGCGGTGCCGGAACACGTTGGTATTCAGTGGTGAAATGCGGGTGGAATAAGTGTTGTTACAACTGGCCCCATCGCTAGCACTGGCTCTAAAGAATTACTTTGGCAACACGCCATTCGGTAATCCGCTGCGCACTAAACCCCAACGCCCCCAACACCTGATCCGTATGCTCCCCCAACACCGCCCCGACATGCCGCGGCGCCGGTAAAGCCTCGGAAAACTTCAGCGGACACGCCATCTGCGCCTGCGTCGTGCCATCTCCCCGCGGCACCTGCGTCACCAGTTCCCGCGCCTGCAACTGTGGATGCTGCAGCGCCTCACCCAGGCTCAACACCGGCTCGACACAGGCATCGAGCCCGGCAAACAGCGCGCACAGTTCGGCAAAGTCATGCTTCTCGAATTCAACCTTCAACGCCTCCTTGAGCGCCTGCTGTTGCTCAGGCTTGGGTGACAGGCCGTACGCCGCCAGCTCCGGCCGGCCCAGCGCCGTACACAGTGGCTGCATGAAACCCGGCTCCAAACTGCCCACCGACATCCAGCGCCCATCGCGGGAACGATAATAGTCGTAGAAGCTGCCGCCATTGAGCATCTGGTCTTCCCACCCCGGCTCCTCGCCGCAAGCCAGATAGCCGGCGCCGGCCATGGCATTGAGGCTGAAGGCGCAGTCCGTCATGCTCACGTCCAGATGCGTGCCCTGCCCGGTTTGCTGACGCGCAATCACCGCCGCCAACAGACCGACAACCCCATGCAGCGAGCCGCCGGCGACATCGGCCACCTGCATGCCCAGCGGCAGAGGCCCGCTGTCGGCGCGGCCGGTGTAACTGGACAGCCCGGCCAGGGCCAGATAGTTAATGTCGTGGCCGGCGCGATCCTTGTAAGGCCCGGTCTGGCCGTAACCGGTGATCGACACGTAAATCAGCTTCGGATTGATGGCTTTCAACGCCTCGTAACCCAGCCCCAAACGCTCCATCACACCGGGGCGAAACTGCTCAAGCACAATGTCGTAATCGCCCAGCAACTGCTTGATCACGTCCAGCGCCGCGGGCTGTTTCAAGTCCAGCGCCAGGCTGCGCTTGTTGCGATTGAGATACGCGTGGCTGGCTGATACCCCGCCGTCATGGGGCGGCAGCACCCGCAGCAGATCCATGCGCGTGGGCGACTCGATGCGCAGCACGTCGGCGCCCATGTCCGCCAGCAGCAGCGAGGCGAAGGGCCCCGGCAACAACGTCGAGAAATCCAGAATCTTCAGTGAGGCCAGCGGTGCGGACATGGGCGATCTCCTTGTGCGATGCACTCAGCCTAGGCAGCTAACCGCCATGCGGCAATCACCGGATGTGTCAGTAAACATGACCGTTGTACTCAAATCGCAGGCCAAAAAAAACCCGCCGAAGCGGGTTTTTTCATGCAAGCACGAGTTAGCTGACGCTGTTAGGGGTTGGGCCTTCAGCCACACCCAGGTCATCTTCTTCACGCACATCGGAGATACCACGACCGCCCGAGGCCAGCTCGGATTGCAGCACGTCGGTGTCCAGCTCATTCACCCACTTGGCCACAACGAGGGTGGCAACGGCGTTGCCGACCAGGTTGGTCAGCGCGCGAGCTTCGGACATGAAGCGGTCGATACCCAGGATCAGCGCCAGACCGGCCACCGGCAGGTGACCGACCGCCGACAGCGTGGCCGCCAGCACGATGAAGCCCGAACCGGTGACACCGGCAGCGCCTTTGGAGGACAGCAGCAGCACCAGCAGCAGGGTGATCTGGTGAGTGATGTCCATGTGGGTGTCGGTCGCTTGAGCGATGAACACGGCCGCCATGGTCAGGTAGATCGAAGTACCGTCGAGGTTGAACGAGTAACCGGTCGGGATCACCAGACCCACAACGGATTTCTTCGCGCCCAGACGCTCCATCTTGATCAGCATGCGTGGCAGCGCCGACTCGGACGAGGAAGTACCCAGCACGATCAGCAGTTCTTCACGGATGTAGCGAACCAGTTTCAACACGCTGAAACCATGCGCGCGGCAGATGGAGCCCAGCACCACGACGACGAACAGTACGCAGGTGATGTAGAAGCAGATCATCAGTTGACCCAACTGTACCAGCGAGCCGACACCGTAAGCACCGATGGTGAAGGCCATGGCACCCAGCGCACCGAGCGGCGCCAGTTTCATGATCATGTTGATGATGTTGAACATCACATGCGCGAAGCGATCAATCAGGTCCAGCAGCGGACGGCCGTAGGAACCGAGGCGATGCAGGGCGTAACCGAAAATCACCGAGAACATCAGCACTTGCAGGATATCGCCGGTGGCGAATGCACCGACAATGGTGTTCGGGATGACGTTAAGCAGGAAACCGACGATGCTCTGGTCTTTACTGGCCGTGACATAGGAGGCGATTTTCGAGGCATCCAGCGTTGTCACGTCGATGTGCATGCCGGCGCCCGGCTGCACAACGTTGACCACCACCAGACCGATCAGCAAGGCGATGGTGGAAACCACTTCGAAGTACAACAGCGCGTAGCCGCCGGTCTTGCCCACCGACTTCATGCTCTGCATACCCGCGATACCGCTGACAACGGTACAGAAGATGATCGGCGCGATGACCATTTTGATCAGTTTGATGAACCCGTCACCCAGCGGCTTGAGCGCCACACCGGTCTGCGGATAGAAGTGACCGACCAGAATGCCGATGGCGATGGCAACGATCACCTGGAAATACAGGGATTTATACAGTGGCTGACGAGTCGTCATTGCAAGTGTCCTCAAGCGTCTCGCTGGGCAACATCCATCTGTTGTCCGCAAAACCTTAAATTGCGAACCCTCCTGCACTGGAGGGATTTGTTGTGTCGAATGGCGCTTTATCCTGCGGATCAACGCACGCTTCTGACACTCCTATCGCAAGCGTCGTGCCACGTTGGTGCATTTCGCGGCAAGCCTTTTGATATCAGGGATTGCAGGCTCATCGATGTCAGCGTTCGTCGCCCCTGCCCTGGCGGATTTCCGCCAACCCACCGCTTCTCGTCCTACAATTTGGCGGAAATCCGCCTTGTTGCCCTTGATGCACCCCGGCTACCATCCGGCGCCTGAGAAAGGATTTGCCGCTTATGCGCGAACGCACCATTGCCAGCCATTTCGCCCGTGCCGCCCTCGGTGGCGCACGCCGCTCAGGGTTCGACTATTCGGGCCTGTTGCAGCAACTGGGGATCAGCCCTGAATTGCTCGACGAGCCTCGTGCACGCATTGCCCCGGAGCAGTTCACCCGTTTGATCCAGGCACTGTGGCTGGTGCTGGACGACGAATACCTGGGATTGGGCAACGCACCAAGCAAACCCGGCAGCTTCGCCATGATGTGCCACGCCTCGATTCATTGCCGCAACCTGGAGAAAGCCCTGCAACGCGGTTTGTTGTTCTACAGCCTGTTCCCCCAGGCCCCGCGCCTGACCCTGAGCCGCGAAGACGAATGGGTGCGGCTGAGCCTTGACGATTCGCAGCTATGGGACCCGGATCACTTTCTCAGCGAGAGCCTGCTGGTGATCTGGCATCGCCTGGGCAGTTGGCTGATCGGCCAGCGCATTCGCCTGGAACACGCCACGTTCAGCTATGCGAAACCGGCGCATGGCGCTGAATACGATCTGCTGTTCCCCTGCCCCACGACGTTCGGCACCGCGCAAAGCAGCCTGCTGTTTCACAGTCGCTACCTGCCCATGCCCTTGCTGCAGGACGAACGCACCCTCAAGCATTTCCTCGAACGCTCCCCGGCGGATCTGCTGTCACGCCCGGATGACGGCGACAGCCTGAGCAGCCGCTTGCGTCGCTTGCTCAGCCGCGACACGGCGAACTGGCCGGATCTGGAAGCGGTGGCCGCGCACCTGCACATCAGCCCGCAGACCCTGCGTCGGCATTTGCGCGAGGAAGGCAGCAGTTTTCAGGAGTTGAAAGATCAGTTGCGGCGGGATATCGCCATCTACCATTTGGGGCGGGCGGATCTGTCGTTGCAACAGATCGCCGAGCAGTTGGGGTTTTCAGAACCGTCGGCGTTTCACCGCGCGTTCAAGAAATGGACAGGGCTGACGCCGGGGGCTTATCGGGCGCAGGAGCATTAACAGCAAACGCGGCCCGGGATGAGCGATCCTTTAAGCTGTTATTCGATTTCTATAGCCTGAACACGAACTTGTCGACAACCAGATTGGTTCCTATTCCCGGCGGGGAAATATGCAGAAGCTCGAGTCGAACAATACCCGGTCTAGAAAAAATCAGCGTCTGCTGGATTCCAATATTTCCCGGAGTAGCGAAACGCTTTTCTTCAAGTAAATTTTCCTGCCGGTCATATGTGCGGTAAATGAACTCGGCACCTGCCCAACCGTTCATCACAGCTCCAAACTGAATCGATGAGTAGGCCATTTTGAAATCCAACCGAGTAGTACCCGTGTCGTTTAGCACGGCATAGAGTGATTTACCGTCATTTATTCCAGGTGTATGAGCGCTGCCCGTCAATATGCTTGCATAGCGACCTGCCCCCGGTAGCACAGTGATAAACATACTCGGCAGTTCGACCCTCTCTCCAACAGGAAAGATCATCCCTTCCGGATAGGCTTCGAAGTCTTCAGAAAGAATAGGAACAACCTCGCCTATCACCTGCGCGGTGGCAGCCTTCGAAGTGCCGATCACAGCGCCCTCTCTGACTTGATCATAAACAACTTCGACACGGCTGTCGGCAATGACTTTGTTGTTAGGGATCTCCCATGATATCTGCCCGGGAACCTGTGTGATCGGCATTGTTGCTGCATGGGTAGCAACTTCGCTGCCCCCGAGCATCGCGGTGAACTTCAAGTGGATTTCATCCCCGGCTCTCCAGACCCTGTCGACCAGATGGATCAATGCCCATAACGGACCGCCTTTCATCTTCGTCAGATCGACAATGCTTGAGTCGTCATCGTTCTCGGTGGGGATTTCCCTGAGGACTACCGGTTCCAGCGTTACACGTTCGGTATCGACATCAGCCTCGACCACCTTCGACCAGCGCCGCTTGTCCGTCGGGTTATTGAGCTGATCGACCACCGTGTAGGAAATCTCGAATCGAGGACTGTTGCCAGCAAGTTCGAACATTTCCCGGGTAATAGTGATCACGTACGGTTTGCCGACCTGATCGGGCTGGACGGTGAAATTAAAGCGATAGCGATTGAGTTCCAGCGTGACTTTGTCGTAGGCCCGCCGAAAGATGTAGGACAGCGTGCAGGGAACGCCTGCGTCCGTTTCTTCCTTACCGATGTGGGGTGGGTCGCCCAACTCTGCAGGCAGGCTGATCTCGAGGTTGGGATGAGCGCCGGTACCCGGCACATCGTTGCCGCCAGGAAGATCTCGGTGATACAGAACCCATGACTCGGTCGAGGGGCCGCTGTTGCCACTGGCGCGCTCCACCTCGTAAGTAAAGACATGCACGCCGTCGTCGAGCTGTGACTGGTACACATAGAAATACACCGGATCATTCTGCTCGGCGGGCGTTACCGGCTTACGCTCGATCAGTTGCCGCACGCTATCGCGAGGCCCCTTCATGTAGAGCGCGATATTCAGATACACGCCGCCCTTAGGCGGATCGACTATCGCCTGCACCGCACCCTCACGATTACCGTCGCGTTTGACCACTTCTTTAAAACTGGCCTGCGGCAGCCCTTCCACCGGCACGTTGGCAGGCGGCGGCGGACTGACGATAACGTCGGGAGTAGCACCGGCAAATTTCACAGGATAATTGATCAATACACCGGCATCTGGCTGATCGATGGTCATCGCACGGGCTCCTTGCTGCACAGGTCGCGCTATGCGACGGATAGCAAGAATCAGACACCGCAGCGGTTGCACTGGCTACTGTAAGAACTAACAGGTATGCGGAATTTTCCGACGGACGGCAAGCTCGCAGGATGGGTTGGCTGGACGGGCGCTTTCGCGAGCAGGCTCACTCCAACAGAGGGATGCATTTCAAATGTGGGCGCGAGCTTGCTTCCGCGCGGGCCAGCACTGCAGCCCCCCCTAAACCGCCGGAAAATGAATCCTGAACGCCGCCCCGCCCATCGGCGAATCGCCCAGTGCGAGTTTGGCGTTGTAGCTTTCGATAATGTCCTTGACCACCGCCAACCCGATCCCCTGCCCCGGATGCTGCCGATCCAGCCGCTCCCCAAGGCTCAAGAATCCGCGCCCGCTGATCCGGCGGCACCCCCGGCCCGTCATCTTCGACGCACAACTCAATCCCGGCCAGGCTCTCACGCACACTGATACGCACCTCACCCAGACACAGCCGATACGCGTTCTCCAGCAAATTCCCCATCATTTCCAACAAAGCACCCTGCTCGATCGGCACATAACAATGCTCCGGCAGATCAAAAATCATCTGAGGCGGGCAGATCTGTCGTTGCAACAAATCGCCGAGCAGTTGGACTTTTCCGAACCGTCGGCGTTTCACCGGGCGTTCAAGAAGTGGACAGGGCTGACGCCGGGGGCTTATCGGGCGCAGGAGCAGTGAGTTCCAGCCTCAATGCTCCCGCTCCCGGACAATCGCCTTGTGCAGCAAACACTTTCAATCAGCCGCCACCACGGTAACGAAGCTGCTTCCCGCGTTGCTGACGTACAAGCGCTTGCCATCAGACGTACAACTCACCCCGTTAGATGAAACCCCGGATTGAAAGGTACGAACAATCGTTCCCGAAGCCGTATCCAGCACCAGATTGTTGCGCAACGACCATCCGCACAGGTAGAGCCGTGAACCCTCGGGGTTGAACGTTGCTGTGTATTGATCAGCTGGATAAGGGTGATTCAAGGTACGCAGCACCGTCAGGGTACTGGCCTCAACCTCCAGCAAGGCAAAGGAGGTGTCATTGAATGAAGGCAGATAAAGCCGCAGACCATCCGGCGTTACGTAAACAGTGCTCCTGTAGTTCGGCATGCCATTGGACCCCAGCCGGCGACCAGTGACGGGGTCCATCGCAACCAGATTGCCTGTTCCATATTCGAGATAATAGAAGCGCTGTCCATCCGGGCTGATCGCACCACCGCTGGTATAGCTCCCGGTAGCAAAGGTGTTGATAATCTGATCCGATCCCGTATCGATCACCCTGATCGCCCCGCTGGCTGGACTGATGGTATGAAAGATGACCTGATCGCCGTTCGGCCGCATGACAATAGAATGCGGACTCCCTCCAGCCGCGATGCGTTTGATCAATCTGTTCGAAGCGGTATCAATGACCAGAATTTCATTCGTCCCATACGCCGCGCCATACATCTTTACGCCATCGGGGGTAAAGGCGAAGCCCGTAAAAAAGTTTGTATTGGGGGTGACAATCGTCTCGATCCGTCGATTGATTGTAGTGTCGATCACTGAAATCGCACCGACGTGCCCAACATACGCGCGCGTCCCGTCCGGGCTGATGCCATTGGCTCTTTGCGTACGCCCCAGATCGATGTTTCCTACTGGCCCTGTAGCCATGCCAAACACTTGCGCAGTGGCGGTAAACGAAGAGGCCAGGACATCTTCCCCTCTGACTTGCTCATAAAACGCTGACACCTGGCTGTCCGCCAGAACCTTGTCCGCTGGCACCTTCAATTTGTGCGTGAAAGACAAGCACCCGACAGACTCCTCGACACTGTGCGTCACCGCAGGCCCGGTTTGCGGAGTACAGCGGTAACTGACCCTGACCACGTCGCCTTCTGCCCAGAGCGGTCTGAACACGTGAACCAGCACGTAGAGGTAGTCTTTCACCTTGCCCAGATCGATGGTGCCAGGATCATCCGTCGGGTCATCAGGGTCTTCACTGATATCCGGCGCCGTGAGAAAGGCACGCTCCGTATCGACATTCGCCTCAATCATTTTCGACCAACGCCGTTTGTCCGTCGGGTTGTTCAACTGATCGACCACCGTGTAAGAGAACGTAAACCGTGGACTGCTGCCAGCCTGTTCAAACATGGCGCGGGTAATGGTGATGTCGTAAGGCTGGTCGTCAACCCCGGTGGGTACGAAGTAGGAAAACCGTTCGCGATTCAGCTCCAGGGTGATCCGGTCGTAAGCCCTCAGGTACGGATAGAACAATGTGCACACAACCCCTTTGTCGACTTCGTCCTTGCCGATCTGCGGCGGATCACCCAACTCCACGGGCAAGTTGATGGAAAGGTCGGGGTGATCGCCGGTGCCGTGTACATCGTTGCCACCAGGCACATCACGGTGGTAGAGCGCCCATGACTCGGTCGAAGGGCCGCTGTTGCCACTGGTGCGCTCCACCTCGTAGGTAAAGATATGCAAACCGTCGCCAAACAAGGACTGATAGATGTCGAAATACACCGGATCGTTCTGTTGAGCGGGAGGCGAGTTTGGCGTTGTAGCTTTCGAAAATGTCCTTGACCACCGCCAACCCGATCCCTGCCCCGGATGCTGCCGATCCAGCCGCTCCCCAAGGCTCAAGAATCCGCGCCCGCTGATCCGGCGGCACCCCCGGCCCATCATCCTCAACACACAACTCAATCCCGGCCAGGCTCTCAGGCACACTGATACGCACCTCCCCCAGACACAGCCGATACGCGTTCTCCAGCAAATTCCCCACCATTTCCATCAAAGCACCCTGCTCGATCGGCACATAACAATGCTCCGGCAGATCAAAAATCATCTGAGGCGGGCAGATCTGTCGTTGCAACAAATCGCTGAGCAGTTGGACTTTTCCGAACCGTCGGCGTTTCACCGGGCGTTCAAGAAGTGGACGGGGCTGACGCCGGGGGCTTATCGGGCGCAGGAGCTTTGAGCATTCACCCGATCTTCAATTCCAAGTCCACCGTATCTCATCGATGTGAAAACCAGTGCTCCCTATCTCTCCCACGCTGTCAACTTCAAACCACCTGAATGGAATATTGGAGTGATGGACAAATTTCTGAGGTACTCCTGAACTGGTGCTGGTCGGAAGCGCTTGAGAAGAAACAAGCGCTCCATTAGCACCATAGAAAAGAATGAGACTTCCTGGGTACTCAATATGAAAATGCAAAAACTCAAGATGTTTCATGTCTGCGTTCCAACTGAATCTGCCTCTGGATTTTGCTCCGAACTGGAGATGGTGCCCCGCAATCGGTGCGTTTTGCACCAGAAGGGTCGGTGCACCCTGGCTCAGTAAAGTGAATGTCAATCCGCTCGGAAACGTTCTTGGGCTATTAACGCTAAAGGTCTGCAATGGCACACCTTCCCAGCTCTCATAGCCATGGCGAGGCATTCCCGTCACTTGTGCAACAGCTGGTTTTGAGGTTGCTATAACTTCAGATCGAATCTGGCTATATCCCGCCTTGATTTCCCCTCCCAACAAAACCTTTTCCACGGGAACTTTAAACGTCGCAAAAAACGGCAAGTTGGCCAACTTGATCTCATCGCTGTGCGTGGCTTTCGTCCCATCTGACTTCGTGCATTCGTAACCAAGCCGAACGATGTCACCGGGTTGCCACTGTGGCTCGGATGCGAACAACTGAGCAAAAATAAAGTCCACAACGTTATCCAGATTGATGACGTTGCGATCGGATTCGTCGTTCTCGACCTCACTCAGAATGAGTGCTGGCAGTACCACACGATTTACATCGACATCGACCGTCAAGGTCTTCGACCAACGACGCTTGTGGGTCGGGTTGTTGATCTGACTGACAACGGTGTAGGCAAACGGGAGCTTCGGATTATCGCCGGCCAGTTCGAGCATTTTTCTGGTTACGTGAAGCTTTTTAGGAAAGCCTTGTTCGCCCTTCTGCACCAGAAACTCGAACCGTTCGCGGCCGATTTCCAGAAGAATTTTGTCGAGCCAATTCATGAACTCATACGACACCGTGACATCCACACCCTTGTCCGCCTCATCTTTGCCAATTTGCGGCGGATCCCCCAATTCGGGTGGCAGGCTTATACCAAGGCCTGGATGGTCCCCGGTAGCCGGCACAACGTCGTTCCCCCCGGGCAGATCATCATGATGTACCACCCACAATTCGGTTGATGGTGCGCTGTTGCCGCTGCCTCGTTCCAGCACGTAAAGAACTTTGTGCACGCCATCGTTCAGCAAGGTTTGAGCGAGCAGAAATTCTGTTGGTTGAGACGAATCGGTCGGTGCAGGTTTTTTTTCGATAAATTTAAATTCCGCGTCACGAGGTCCCTGCATGTATAGCGCTATGCTTGCGTATGATTCCGAAGGAGGATCCACCACAAGCTTCGCGGCGCCTTCCTTACTGCCATCCTTGGTCAGGAGTTCTTCGGTAAAAATGGACTGAGGCGCACCCTGAACCGGAATGCCGGGACTTGGCGGCGGATCAACGATAACCGGATAGGTGCCAGCCACAAGCTTTGGCGGATAAAGTACCGCCTCGATTCCCGACTCTGATTGAATGTCATTCATGGGACATCTTCCGTTGATAAGCCTCACCTGAGGCATGGTCGAAAGACGGTAAACCCGAGGAGTCGAATTCGGCTACTGTCAGAACTAACAGGTACGAAGGTCTTTCAGACGAGCGGCGCTTCTATCCAACGCTGTCACACTGCCGGAAAATGAATCCTGAACGCCGCCCCACCCATCGGCGAATCCCCCAGCATCAACTTGGCGTTGTAACTCTCGATAATGTCCTTGACCACCGCCAAGCCAATCCCCTGCCCCGGATGCTGACGATCCAGCCGCTCGCCACGCTCAAGAATCCGCGCACGCTGATCCGGCGGTACGCCCGGGCCGTCATCTTCGACGCACAACTCAACCCCGGCCAGGGTCTCGCGCACGCTGATGCGCACTTCGCCCAGGCACAGGCGATAGGCGTTTTCCAGCAAGTTACCCATCATCTCCAGCAAGGCGCCCTGCTCGATCGGTACATAACAATGCTCAGGCAGATCGAATGCCACCCGCACACGCTTGTCGCGGTAGACCTTGTCCAGCGTGTCGCACAGGCTTTTGAGCACCGGTTGCAAGCGCACCTGATGCCGCACCAGTCCGCTTTTGCGCAAACTCGCGCGCTGCAGTTGATAGCTGATCTGTTGGCTCATGCGTTCGATCTGGCTTTGCAGCACCCAGGCCTGATCGCGTTCTTCGGGACGTTGAGCCATGTCCTCGCTGACGCCTTGCAGCACCGCCAGCGGCGTTTTCAGACTGTGGGCCAGGTCATCGAGAGAGTCGCGATAGCGGCTGCGTTGCTGGCGCTCACTGAGCAGCAAGCGGTTGAGCGAACCGGTCAGTCGCAGCAGTTCACGCGGGTGTTGTTCGGTGAGGCTTTCGCGGGTGCCGCCTTCGATTTCATCGAGTTCCTGACTGAGTTGGCGCAAGGCTTTAAGGCCCCAGGTCAGACCGATCCACAACAGCGCCAGCAGTACCAGCAAGGCGGCGCCGAAACCCAGGTAAAGATTTTCGCGCAGGCCTTCAAGGGTGCTTTCGTACTCGCGCACCGGTTGCAAGGCAACGATGCTGAACGCAGCGCTTTTGCCGCCGAGCAGTTTGACTTCCACGTCGTAGACGAAGAATTCCTGGCCGCTGGCCTCGCGAATCCGCGCGAACTCGTTGCCGAGGCCGTCATAACGCGGTTTGTAGTTGATCTGCTCTTCCTGGGTGGCTTTCGAACGCCAGACCAGATGCCCTGAACGGTCGTAGATGTAACCGAGCAGGCGCAGGTCAGTGAGGTTGAAGCGCTCATCCGGCAACTGCGTAGGCATCACCAGCCGGCCGTTTTCAATGCGTGCGGCGGAGATCAGCGTGGTGACGTCCGACGCCAGACGCTGCTCGATGGAATCCTGCAGCGCCAGGCTGAACGCGCCTTGCATCGCCGGCAGCAAGGCGAGCATGAACAACACCGCCAACGTGGTGGCGGCGAGCATCAAGCGAACACGAAGGGAACGAATCAAGTGCAGCGCTCATTGAACAGGTAGCCGAGACCACGCACGGTGTCGATTGGCTTGAACCCGGCCGGACCTTCGAGCTTGCGGCGCAGGCGGCCGACCAGCACTTCGATCACGTTCGGATCGCGCTCGTCATCGTCCGGATAGAGCTGTTCCATCAAGCGGTCCTTGGGCACCACTTGCTGGTGGTGCCGCATCAGGTATTCGAGGATGCGGTATTCGTAGGCGGTCAGCGCCAGCGGTTGCTCGTCGAGGGTGGCCTGTTTGCGATTGAGATCAAGCAGCAACGGGCCGGCGACGATGGTCGATTGCGTGAAACCGCTGGAGCGTCGCAACAAGGCATTCAGGCGCGCGTCGAGTTCTTCGAACTGGAACGGTTTGACCACGTAGTCGTCAGCACCGGCGGCCAGGCCTTCGACCTTGTCCTGCCAGTTACCGCGCGCGGTGAGGATCAGGATCGGGAAGGTCTTGGCGCCTGAGCGCAACTGGCGGATCAGGTCGAGGCCGCCCATGCCCGGCAGACCGAGGTCGATCACCGCCAGGTCAAAATTGAACTGCCCGGTCTGGTACAGCGCCTCTTCGGCATTGGCCACGGACTCGACCACGTGACCGCTCTCCGTCAGACGGGTTTGCAGGTGATGACGCAACAGCGCTTCATCCTCGACGACCAACAGTTTCATATCGCTCTCCTGGGTAAATCAAAATCTCCAACAACACACCTGTGGGAGCGGGCTTGCTCGCGAAGGCGATGTACCAGTCGTCATCTTCATTGACTGATCCACCGCTTTCGCGAGCAAGCCCGCTCCCACATTCAGGCTGACTGCTCTATCAGAAAGAGTAGTTGGCCGACAGGTACGTCTGGGCGCTGCTGGTCAAGCCCAGCGAACCCTGTTTGCTGCCGCCGCGCTCGCTCATCTCGGTGCTGGCGTTGCTACGCAGGTAACGGTAACCGAGTTCTACCGAAGTGTTTTGCGACACTTGCTGCAAAACACCGAACTGGCCGCCGACCGCATAACCGATGTCACTGTCGCGACTGTAGCCTGGCGATTCCTGAGTCAGCTTGGTCAAACCGGCCGTCGCACCGCCGAACAATTTGGTGGTGTTGCCCACCGGATAGAACAGATCGTAGCTACCCAGCAGGTTTTCCTGACGCAGTTTAATGCCATTGTGCGAACCCGACACATTGTCGTAGGTGGCGTAGTAGCGACCCTGACTGTTTTGCTGACCGAGGCGTACGCCGTAGGTATTGTTGCCGTCGATCGCGCCAGTGGCGTCAGGGTGATCGAGGTTGTCGTTCAGGGCATGGGATTTTTTGATCTTGTCGCTGGTCTGGCCGAAGGTCAGGCCGGCGAAGTTCGAAGTCGTGTCGGCATGGGCCGCGATACTGGCGCTCATTACGGTAAATGCCAGCAGCAGTTTGTTTAAACGAGTCATGGTATTTCCTCTTTCACAGTGCTGTTTGGGTATGGCGCAAGGTTACTGCCCCTGTCCTGTACCGCCCCTGAACACTCTCTGAACCTGACCTGAACCAAATCGACTAGGCTGCTCTGACCACTTTTCGATATGGAGACCGACCATGCGCCTGTTCCTCGCCCTCACCCTGCTGGCCGCAAGCTGCCTCACCCACGCGGCGATCAAGACCGAAGAAATCCCCTACCAAAGCGCCGACGGCAGCAAGCTGATGGGTTACTACGCCTACGACGACGCGATCAAAGGCGCCCGTCCCGGCATTGTCGTGGTGCATGAATGGTGGGGCTTGAACGATTACGCCAAGCGCCGCGCACGCGACCTGGCTGAGCTCGGCTACAGCGCGCTGGCGATTGATATGTACGGCGAAGGGAAAAATACCGAGCACCCGAAAGATGCGATGGCGTTCATGCAGGCAGCGACCCAGGACGCCGACGCCGCCAGTAAACGCTTCTCTGCCGGTTTGGACTTGTTGAAAAAACAGCCCCAGACCGACGTGAACAAACTCGCAGCCATCGGCTATTGCTTCGGCGGTGGCGTCGTGTTGAACGCGGCGCGCCAAGGTGTACCGCTGGCGGGGGTGGTGAGTTTCCATGGCGCGCTGGCAACCAAGACGCCGGCCACGCCCGGCAGCGTGAAGGCGAAAATTCTGGTGGAGCATGGTGCGCTGGACAGCATGGTCACGCCGGACAACGTCACCGCGTTCAAGTCGGAAATGGACAAGGCGGGGGCTGACTACAGGTTCGTCAGTCTGGAGGGCGCCAAGCATGGTTTTACCAATCCGGATGCCGATCGCTTGAGCCATGGCGAACACGCAGGGCCGGACATTGGTTACAACAAGGCTGCGGATGAAAAATCCTGGGCGGACATGAAAGCGTTCTTCCAGAAGATCTTTGGTTAAGCCAGCGTTGAGCGTGGTGTGGCCTTCACGCTTGCTCGCGAAGGCCACACCATTGATCTCGACCTTGCCTCGGCTAACCGGCAAAATGCCCGCCATGAATCTCACCCCAACCCTCCCCGCTTGCTGCACCCCGCTCGACGCCCACTGGCCCTTGCCGACGGCGTTGCCCGACACGGTGCTGCTCAGCACTCATTTCGATCCGTCGCAACTGCTCGGCGATGACTTTCAACGCAGCGCCATCGATCCACCGCCAAGTATTCAGCGTTCGGTGGCCAAGCGTCAGGCCGAGTTTCTCGCCGGACGCCTCTGCGCGCGGGCGGCGCTGCAACAGTTGCAAGGGAGTGGCATGGTTCCAGCAATTGGCGAAGACCGGGCCCCCGTGTGGCCGGCGCACATCAGCGGCTCGATCACCCACAGCACCGGCCGTGCGGCAGCGATTGTCGCCAATAAGCAACATTGGCGCGGCTTGGGTATGGATCTGGAAAACCTGCTCAACATCGAGCGCGCCGAGCGCCTGGCCGGGGAAATCCTCACTCCGGCGGAAATGCAGCGCATGGCCGCTGGCGCGCGGGATCAATTGGCGTTGCTGGTCACGCTGACATTCTCGGTGAAAGAGAGCCTGTTCAAAGCGCTGTACCCGATCGTGCAAAAACGCTTTTACTTCGAGCATGCCGAACTCCTGGAATGGACTGAACAGGGTCAGGTACGTTTACGCCTGTTGACGGACCTGTCCGGCGAATGGCGCAACGGGACAGAACTGGATGCGCAGTTCGGGGTGCAGGATGGGCAATTGTTGAGTCTGGTCAGTATCAAAGCCTGAAGATCTTTATGGGCTTTCAGGGAGACCACATCGCTGGCAAAGACGACACAACATTCAGCGCCGCTCCTGATTCCTCGGCCAGCTCAAGCTAAAGCAGGCCCCTCCCAGACTCTTGCTCCGGCCAATGATGGCCCGCCCGTCATGCCAATGGATGATCCGTCGCACAATCGACAAGCCCAACCCATGCCCACCCGATGCCCGGGTGCGGCTGTCGTCCAGGCGTAAAAACGGCGTGAAGATCCGCTCCCACGCCACTTCCGGCACTCCCGGCCCGTCATCCTCGACATCCACCCGACAGCGCAGTTGCCCGACCTGATAACTCACCGTGACCGTCGAGCGTGCATGGCGCATGGCGTTGCTCACCAGATTCTGCAAGGCCCGATGCAGATAACGCGGCTCAGCCTCGACCCAGGCATCGTCGTTATCGGCGGCGGCCAGACACAAGCCACGCTGCACCGTGACCTCGGCGCGCAACGGCGCCAATTCCTCGATCACCTGATTGACCAACGCGTCGAGGTCGATGCGTTGAAACGTCAGCGCCGGTGCCCCCTGCTCCAGACGCGCATACGTGAGCATTTCATCGACCAGCTTATCGAGGTCCTCAATGTCGTGATCCATGCCCTCACGGTACTTTTCCAGGGCTTGCGGCGTGGTTGCCGAGCCGATCATTTCCAGGCCAAACCGCAACCGAGCCACCGGCGTGCGCAGTTCATGGGACACCGCACGCACCAGTTCACGCTGGATCGCCAATAACTGTTGCAGGTGTTCGGCCATGCCATTGAACGCCGAAGCCAGTCGCCCGACCGAGTCAGCACCGCGCGCCGGCACGCGGGTTTCCAGACTGCCCTTGGCGATGCGCGTAGCCGCTGCTTCAAGGCCTCGCAAACGGCGCTCGAGTTGGCGCACCAGCAGATAAACGATAAGGCCGATCAAGGTCAGCCCGAGCGCGGCGATCAACACCAGCCATTGCGGTGGATACGGATTCATCTGGTACAGCGGCCCGATTTCCAGCACCCAGGGCGTACCAACCATGCCGGCAAACACGCGGATCGAATCGCCGCCCTTGCCCAGCGCCATCACCGTATCGCCCTCGGACACCCGTCGGCTCTGGTCTTCGTCCATGTCGGCGTCATTCACTGTGACCAATCGCAGATCGAAACCGAAGCCCTTCTCTTTCTTTATCTGCGCCAGCCGTTTGGGCTGCTCGCCCACCGGTACGCGCACCAGTTCATCGGCCAGCAGGTAAATAGTCGCCCGGGCCAGTTGTTCGCTGATTTGTTGCACCTCGCCGGTGAGTACGAGTTGTTCTTTGTCGCTGACCAGCCGATAGACCTTCGCCGCATGCGGCCCGGTTTGCTCGACCAGCGCTTGGCCGCGCAGAACGCGGGTGCGCTGGGTGAGGTCGAGGCCCGTTTCGGCAAAGGTCTTGAGCGCCAGCGGAATCCCGAGCAATCGCTCCCAAACCAATAGCGCACGATGACGCTCGGTTTCATTCATCGGTTGCAGGTTGTCGGCCATCAGCGAGAACGTGCCGTGGGCCAGGCGCTCGCGGTACTGCTCGCTGCGCACCTGATTGAGCAGGTTCAGTGCGAGCACACCGAGCACGGCCACCAGAATCAAGGCTGCGCACATGCCGCCATAGATACGCAGGAAGATCGAGTTCACAGCGCCAGGTCTGCGCAGGCCTCAGGGACGAACAGGTAGCCTTTGCTGCGGATGGTCTTGATCAGACGCGGATGGTCGGGGTCGTCGCCGATTTTGGGGCGGATGCGCGATATGCGTACATCGATCGAGCGGTCCTGCCCGTCGTAGCCAATACCGCGCAGCGCGGTGAAAATCTCTTCCCGTGACAGAATGCGTCCGGCGTTGGAGACCAACAACCAGAGCAGGTCGAACTCGGCGCTGGTCAACTCGATGCCGCTGTCGCTCAGCCAGGCCTCGCGCAAGGCGTTGTCCACCACCAGCGGGCCGAATTGCAGGCGCCGGGATTTCTCCGTGGTCGGCTCGGGCGTGTCACTGCGTCGCAGCAACGCCTGAACCCGCGCCAGCAACAGTCGCGGGCGTACCGGCTTGCACACGTAATCATCGGCGCCGAGGTCGAGGCCATGGATCTGGTCGGCGTCGTCGGTTCTTGCCGTAAGCATCAGAATCGGCCCGTCATAACGGTCGCGCACCTTGCGGCAGATGCTCAGGCCATCTTCGCCGGGGAGCATCAGGTCGAGGATCACCAGATCCGGTTGCTCCTTGATGATCCGCGCCGCCGCCAGCGCACCGTTGCCTTCGATGTCCACGCGCAGTCCATTGGCTTGCAGGTAGTCGCGAGTGAGTTCGGCCAGACGCTGATCATCCTCGACTATCAATACCTGAAAGGCTTGTTGCTCCACCGGTGACCTCTGCTTGCCAGAATTACGAATAAAGGAAGGATCCTCCGGTCTTTTTGTCATCTTTTCGGAGGATAAGAATGCGTACGCATGGGCCGATTGTATAAACGGCGTCCAGCCAGAACACAAGTCGGTAAATGCGTTCGGACAAGGCCGTTTTTTGTGATAGGGTTCGCGCCCTTAAAAATCCGCTGAAGCGTTTTTCCAGGCGAAAAAACAGTGACAAACGGTCTAGCTCAGCAGGTTCGCGGCCTACACGGGAATTCCCTGTTTCACACACAATTTACGCACAGGGTTATCCACAAGCTGTGCGTTGCAATCCGCCCCTGAAACGCATTATCTTGTAGCCCGCTCGCAAAAAAACCCTACATGTAGGGTTTTGCGTAAAAAACCAAACACAAACCGGACAGTGAATTCAAGGCTTTTTATTGCCATTGTCGGGTTGAACCAAACGTATTTTTACAAGCCCAAACCGCGCCTGCGGATGGCTACCGTTTTTCAGTCGATCACGACGATAACGGTACGGGTGTTGCAGTGGCGAAACTGCTCCCCGAAAGGAATGCGGTCTCACGCGTATCGCGCGAGCCGAAGACTTCGGCATGGAAGCGGCGCCCACAAGGCCTTCTTCCTGAACTGTCCCGAAGTCGTTATACCCGGCACGTGCCGGTTGTAGTGCTTCAGGACGGAACGGTGGGCACCGTGATGGTGCCCAAACAAACATAGAGAACGTGGAGACACCCATGCAAACCGACACAACTCGCGAGAACCCGCAGGGCACCTTGCCGCAGGCCGCTGATTCGACTTCGGATCTGGCAGCCACCGCGCCTGGCCAGCTGCGCGTGATCAAGCGTAATGGCACTGTCGTTCCTTACACCGATGACAAGATCACCGTCGCTATCACCAAAGCGTTTCTCGCAGTTGAGGGCGGCACCGCTGCCGCTTCGTCGCGAATCCACGACACCGTTGCCCGTCTGACCGAACAAGTCACCGCGACCTTCAAGCGTCGCATGCCTTCGGGCGGCACCATCCACATCGAAGAAATCCAGGACCAGGTCGAACTGGCCCTGATGCGTGCCGGCGAGCAGAAAGTGGCTCGCGACTACGTGATCTACCGTGACGGTCGCTCGAAAGAACGCGCTGCCCACGCCCCGGCCGAAGAAGCAGTCAACGCTCATCCGTCGATCCGCATCACCCGTACCGACGGTAGCCTGGCGCCACTGGACATGGGCCGCCTGAATACCATCGTGACCGAAGCCTGCGAAGGCCTGGCTGAAGTCGACGGCGACCTGATCCAGCGCGAAACCCTGAAAAACCTGTACGACGGCGTGGCCCTGACCGACGTCAACACCGCCCTGGTGATGACCGCCCGTACGCTGGTTGAGCGCGAGCCGAACTACTCGTTCGTCACCGCCCGCCTGCTGATGGACACCCTGCGTGCCGAAGGCCTGGGCTTCCTGGGTGTGGCTGAAAGCGCCACTCACCACGAAATGGCCGACCTGTACGCCAAGGCACTGCCGGCTTATGTCGCCAAAGGTATCGAGTTCGAACTGCTGAACCCTGTGCTGGCCACCTTCGACCTGGAAAAACTGGGCAAGGCGATCAACCACGAGCGCGACCAGCAATTCACCTACCTGGGCCTGCAAACCCTGTACGACCGTTACTTCATCCACAAGGATGGCGTGCGTTTCGAACTGCCGCAGATCTTCTTCATGCGCGTGGCCATGGGCCTGGCCATCGAAGAGAAGAACAAAGAAGACCGTGCGATCGAGTTCTACAACCTGCTGTCCTCGTTCGACTACATGGCTTCGACTCCAACACTGTTCAACGCCGGCACCCTGCGTCCACAGCTGTCGAGCTGCTACCTGACCACCGTTCCGGATGACCTGTCGGGCATTTACCACGCGATCCACGACAACGCCATGCTGTCGAAATTCGCCGGTGGCCTGGGTAACGACTGGACGCCTGTCCGTGCACTGGGTTCGTACATCAAAGGCACCAACGGCAAGTCGCAAGGCGTGGTTCCGTTCCTCAAAGTCGTGAACGACACCGCCGTCGCCGTTAACCAGGGTGGCAAGCGCAAAGGCGCTGTCTGTGCCTACCTGGAAACCTGGCACATGGACATCGAAGAGTTCATCGAGCTGCGCAAGAACACCGGTGATGACCGTCGTCGTACCCACGACATGAACACCGCCAACTGGATCCCTGACCTGTTCATGAAGCGCGTCTTCGATGACGGCAAATGGACCCTGTTCTCGCCATCCGAAGTACCCGACCTGCACGACCTGACCGGTAAAGCTTTCGAAGAGCGCTACGAGTATTACGAAGCGCTGTCCGAGTACCCGGGCAAGATCAAGCTGTTCAAGACCATCCAGGCCAAAGACCTGTGGCGCAAAATGCTGTCCATGCTGTTCGAAACCGGTCACCCATGGCTGACGTTCAAAGACCCGTGCAACCTGCGCAGCCCGCAGCAGCACGTCGGCGTGGTTCACAGCTCGAACCTGTGCACCGAGATCACCTTGAACACCAACAAGGACGAGATCGCCGTTTGCAACCTGGGCTCGATCAACCTGCCGAACCACATCGTCGACGGCAAGCTGGACACCGCCAAGCTCAAGCGCAGCATCGATGTTGCCGTTCGCATGCTCGATAACGTGATCGACATCAACTACTACTCGGTACCGCAGGCGAAGAACTCCAACTTCCGTCATCGCCCTGTCGGCCTGGGCATCATGGGCTTCCAGGACGCGCTGTACCTGCAACACATCCCTTACGGCTCCGACGCTGCCGTCGAATTCGCCGACAAGTCGATGGAAGCGGTCAGCTACTTCGCGATCCAGGCGTCCTGCGACCTGGCTGACGAACGCGGCTCGTACGAGACGTTCAACGGTTCGCTGTGGTCCAAAGGCATCCTGCCACTGGACTCGCAACAGATCCTGATCGAACAACGTGGCCAGAAGTACATCGATGTCGACCTGAACGAAACCCTGGATTGGGCACCGGTTCGCGCCCGTGTACAACAAGGCATTCGTAACTCCAACATCATGGCCATCGCACCGACCGCGACCATCGCCAACATCACTGGCGTCTCGCAGTCGATCGAACCGACCTACCAGAACCTCTATGTGAAATCGAACCTGTCGGGCGAATTCACCGTGATCAACCCGTACCTGGTTCGCGACCTCAAGGCGCGCGGTCTGTGGGACTCGGTCATGATCAACGACCTGAAGTACTACGACGGTTCGGTGCAGCAGATCGAGCGCATCCCGCAAGAACTCAAAGAGCTCTACGCGACCGCGTTCGAAGTGGACACCAAGTGGATCGTTGACGCCGCCAGCCGTCGTCAGAAGTGGATCGACCAGGCTCAGTCGCTGAACCTGTACATCGCCGGCGCCTCGGGCAAGAAGCTCGACGTGACCTACCGCATGGCCTGGTACCGTGGACTGAAAACCACCTACTACCTCCGTGCCCTGGCCGCGACCAGCACCGAGAAGTCGACCATCAACACCGGCAAGCTGAACGCTGTTTCCAGCGGCGGCAACCACGGTGATGATTCGGTTCTGGCGGCTCCTGCAGGTCCTGCTCCAGTGCCAAAGGCTTGCGCGATCGACGAGCCGGATTGCGAAGCTTGCCAATAAGCTGAGCTGAGTCAGGCGTTGCAAGGCGCCTGAACGAGAAACCCCCGACAAACCTATGGTTTGTCGGGGGTTTTCTTTTGGGTGGAGTAAACGCTCGGGTCAAGTGTATCTGACAGCAGTTGGGCAGCATCAGGACGCCTTCGCTGCCCCCTCTCCCTTGGTCGGCTCACACACCGCCCAAACCGAACCGGCCTCGCACCTACAAAAAAGCCCCTCAAAAAGAGGGGCTTCCTTTACAACCAAAAACCAGCATCAGGCCATCTGAATGATGGTCTGCATGATGGTGCTCTGAGTCGAAATAGTCTTGGCGTTCGCCTGATAGTTGCTCTGCCCCTTGATCAGATCAACCAGCTCGTTGGTCAGGTTAACGTTGGACTCTTCCAGCGAGTTGGAAACAACCGAACCCAACGTACCGGTTTCCGGCGCATCGTAACCCGGGATACCCGAAGCAAACGTCTCTTTCCAGCTAGTACCACCAATAGCCTGCAGGCCTTGTTCGTTGGTGAAGCTGGCCAGCGCAACCTGGCCGATGGCCTTGCTCTGGTTGTTGCTGAAGTTGGCGAACAGCGTACCGGTGCCGTCGATGGTCAGGTTGGTGATCTGGCCAGTGGCGTAACCATCCTGAGTCGGGATCGAACGCGCGGTGTCAGCGTTGTACTGAGTGGTCTTGGCCATGGAAATGGTAATACCAGCGGTGTTCGCCGCAGCACCGTTAGGCGTGAAGGTACCATTGATCACATTGCCAGGAACCCAGCCGGTGAGCTTCAGGTCACTGCTAATCACCGGACCAGGCGGCGTGCTGACCTGAGTCAGTTTGCCAGCGGAGTCAAACGTCATGGTCGAAGGTGTCGGCGCGGTGACCTTCGGATCGCTACCGGTAGCGTCCGGGTTACGCCCGTCTACCAGGGTGTAGACCTTCCAGGTGTTGGCACCGGTCTTGACCACGTACTGATCCATCGGGTGCATGTTGCCCTGACTGTCATAGATCGGCGTGCTGAACGATTTGGTGTAGGTCGCGAGGTTGGTCGGGTCGAATTTGCCGGCGGCCACGGTGTCGTCGATCACCGGAGCGGTCGAGTCCAGGTTGATGGTCGACGTCACCAGCGAGGTGGACTTTGGCGCCAGGTTCGAGGTGTCGATCTTCAGGTCGGTCAGTACGCCGTTGATGACCTTGCCGTTGGCATCCACGCCGTAGCCCTGCAGACGCGAGGTGTAGTTGGTGTTGGTGATGAAGCCAGCATTGTCGACCTTGAACGTACCGGCACGGGTGTAGGACACCGAGCCATTGTTGCTCATGGTGAAGAAGCCCGAACCGTTGATACCCATATCCAACACGTTACCGGTGTTGTTGATGTCACCCTGAGTGAACTGCTGGGACACGTTGGCCAGACGCACACCGTTACCGATGACCTTGCTGCCGCTACCCAGGCGAGTGGCCGAGTAAACGTCTTCGAATTCTGCACGGGACGATTTGAAACCGGCGGTTGCAACGTTGGCGATGTTATTGCCGGTCACGTCCAGTTGTTTGTTGGCTGCATAGAGACCGCTAAGGCCGATATTGAAAGACATATTCCACTCCTTTGTGCCGGTTAGTCGGCTCTATATACCAATGGTTTGTACTTTGGACAGGGCGACGGTGCCCTTGCCGGACAGGTTGAGCATCAACTCGCCGCCGGTCTGGCTGATGGTCACACTGTTGACCGTGGCTGGCAGGTAAGTCGCCAAGTCGGTCGCGGTGCCATTGATTGATGCGTTGGCTTTGACGGTATAGGTACCGGCCTTCACCAGATTGCCGTCCTTGTCCTTGCCGTCCCAGGTGAAGCTCGCGCTGCCTGCGGCGCGACTGCCCAGATCGATGGTGCGAACCACCGTGCCGCTGCTGTCGGTAATGCTGACGGTGCCACCGGCAATCGATGACGGAACGGTCGCCGAACCGGTCATGCCCTTGCTCGGGTCGTCCATCTGAACGCTGTTGGTCTGCACGATCACGTTGCGACCGACCAGCGACGACGCCTGCAGTGCCTGCGAGGAGTTGTAGTTGCCGGCCAGCGAGCTGACGGTGCTGTTAAGCGTGGTGATGCCTTCCAGGCTACTGAACTGTGCCAACTGGGCAACGAATGCACTGTTGTCCTGCGGATCGAGCGGGTTCTGGTTTTTCAGCTGGGTGACCAGCAATTGCAGGAACGCGTCCTTGCCCAGTGCCTGGCCGCCGGTGGCGCTGTTGGTAGCCGAAGCAATGCCACCGGTGGTCGAACTGGTCTTTTTCGACGAGTTCGCCAGGATGTCATTCATGCTCAAGCTGCTGGTGGTATCGGAAACACTCATGGCCGTCGCCCCTTATTACTGACCGAGGGTCAGCACCTTCTGCATCATGGTTTTGGCGGTGTTCATCATTTCGGCGTTGGTCTGGAACGACCGGCTCGCGGAAATCATGTCAGCCATTTCTTCCACCACGTTGACGTTCGGGTAGTAGACGTAGCCCTTGGCGTCAGCGGCCGGATGGTTCGGCTCGTAACGCGCCTCGAGGTTGCTCTGGTCTTCGACCACGCCGAGTACCTGTACGCCCTGCCCTGCGGCGTCCTGGCTCTGGAACAGCGAGTTGCTGCCGCTGTTCTGGCCACCCTGGAACATGGTGGCGAACACCGGGTGACGGGCGCGGTAGGTCTGGTCGATGCTCGACGAGACGGTTTCGGCGTTGGCGATGTTCGAAGCCACGGTGTTCAGACGCGTGGTTTGTGCGCTCATGCCGCTGCCGGCAATGTTGAAAACGCTAGACAGGGACATGGATTACTCTCCGCGCAGGGCTGACACCAGCCCTTTGAATTTGCTGTTGAGCAGAGTGAAGCTGGCCTGGAAGCCGACCGCGTTTTGCGCGTAGTTCGACTGCTCAAGCTGAGCATCTACGGTGTTCTGGTCGATCGAAGGCTGCATCGGCGTGCGATACATCAGCGACTCGTCGCCATTGCCCAGGCCTTCAGCTTCGATGTGACGACTGTTCGTCATGTTCAGGGCGATGGTGCCGTTGGCGTTCTTCTGGGTCTGTGCTTCAAGCACTTTGGAGAAGTCCAGATCCCGAGCCTTGTAGTTCGGGGTATCGGCGTTGGCGATGTTGTTGGCCAGCACTTCGGCACGCTGAGCGCGGAAGCCCAATGCCTTTTCGTGAATGCCGAGCGCTTTATCGAAGCTGATGCTCATGTCGGGAACCTTCGGGTGACCGGTTTTTCGTAACTGAGCTTTAGCAAGCGCCGTGCCAACGCGAGAAACCCCCGAAAACCGCACCTTTGCGGGGATCAGGCAAAGTGGCAATGCCAGAAAAGCGGCAAACGACTTCCGCTGGCTGCCGCTTTTCTGCCGCTTGCCCTCCCCTCCCACCCACACCACAGCTCCACTGTGGGAGCGGCGACCTCGTAGAAACGCCAGGCACAAAAAAACGGGAGCCCCTGCGGACTCCCGTTTTTGTGTTGCCGATTTGCAGATTACTTGGCCTTGTAAATGATCCCCGGGCTGCACTGGACCATCTGGTAATGATCCGGCAAACCGTTCAGCGCTTCGGAAGCGCCAAGGAACAGATAACCACCCGGTTTCAGCGTGCTGTGAATGCGCAACAGAATGTCTTTCTTCACTTCAGCAGAGAAGTAGATCAACACGTTGCGGCAGAACACGATGTCGAACTTGCCCAGGCTGGCGTAACTGTCGAGCAAATTGAACGAGCGAAACTCCACCCGGTTCTTGATCGGTGCCTTGATGACCCAGCGCCCAGGTCCTTTCGGATCGAAAAAACGCTGCAGACGATCGGGGGACAAACCGCGACCGATTGCAAGGCTGTCGTACTCGCCAGTCTTGCAGTTGTTCAGCATGCTGCCCGAGAGATCGGTGGCAACGATCTGCACGCCCATCTTCAACTGGCCAAGGTTGACGCGCTCGAACTCATCGATAGACATCGAGAGCGAGTACGGTTCCTGACCCGACGAGCAGGCTGCCGACCAGATCCGCAGACGCTGGTTGGGACTGGCCTTGATGGCTTCGGGCAGCACCTTGTTCTTCAAGACTTCAAACGGATAGGTGTCACGAAACCACAGGGTTTCGTTGGTTGTCATGGCATCGACGACCTGCTCGCGCAAACCACTGCGCGGCTGGGTCTGGATGCGCTGAACCAGCTCACCCAGGGACTTGATACCTTGCTGCTCCATCAGTTTGTTGAGACGGCTCGAGACCAGGTACTGCTTGTTTTCACCGAGCAAAATGCCACAGGCTTTTTCCAGGAAGACCCGGAACTGTTCGAAATCCAAATTACCCGTAGACAAATTGATGCCGCCTCTTAAATCGTGTTGACCGCCAGGGACAAAAGGTCCCTAGCTGATATCTGCTGCTTTGATCCGGTCGACTACCCGGGATGCCAGGTCATCAGGGCGGAACTTGGCCAAAAAGTCATCGGCACCGACTTTCTTGACCATCGCCTGATTGAATACCCCCGACAACGAAGTATGCAGGATGATATGAAGCTTTTGCATGCGAGCGTCGCCGCGGATTTCAGCCGTCAGCGTGTACCCGTCCATCTCCGGCATCTCGATGTCGGAAATCATCATCAGGAACTCTTCTTCCGGCTTCTTGCCCTCGTCGACCAGCTTGCGCAGGTAATCCAGCGCCTGCTTGCCGTCGTTCAACGCCACGACTTCAACGCCGATCGTCTGCAGGCAACGCGTGACCTGCTTGCGCGCCACCGACGAGTCATCGACCGTCAGCACCCGCAGCGACAACGCCTTGGTCTGCGTCTCGACATCGACCACACCGACCGAAATCGCTTCCGGCGTCGGTGCAACTTCCGCCAGCACCTTTTCGACGTCGATGATTTCGACTAACTGATTGTCCACCCGAGTCACAGCGGTCAGGTAATGATCGCGCCCGGTGCCCTTGGGCGGTGGATGGATCTCCTCCCAGTTCATGTTGACGATGCGCTCCACCGAGCGAACCAGGAAACCCTGGGTCTTGGTGTTGTACTCCGTGATGATCACGAACGGATTTTTCTTGTCTTTCAACGCCCCGGAACCGGTCGCCATTGCCAGATCAAGGATCGGAATGGTCGCCCCCCGAATATTCGCCACCCCGCACACGACAGGACTGGACTTGGGCATCAGCGTCAGTTGCGGGCATTGCAGCACTTCCCGAACCTTGAACACGTTGATCCCGTAGAGCTGCTGACCGTCGAGACGGAACAACAACAGCTCCAGGCGATTCTGCCCTACCAGTTGCGTGCGCTGGTTCACCGAATCCATTACACCAGCCATGCCCAGACTCCTACACCAACGCCAAGTGTTGTTGCGACGCACATTCATTGCTAAACGGCACGGCGCTTGCTTTTTAACTCGTATGAACGCTCAAACGACATTTTTCCGACGCCTGACATCTCCCCTTCGCAGAGGGCTTTGCGCGATGTCCGCCGTTTGCCTCTTTTTCGCCGGCAGCCCTGCCATTGCTGATGCGGTTACCTTGCCTGACATGCTTATCGGCGTCACTCAGGGCTTTCTTGAGTTCACCGTAGAAGACTATCTGGCTACCAGTCAAACGGAAGGCCGCTACGAAATCGAAGTCAACCAGCTCGACCCCCGTATGCACATGCCCATGTGCGACAAGGAATTGACAGCGTCTTTGGAGAGTCCGGCACGTCCGCTGGGACGGGTAACCGTGAAGGTTCGCTGTGAGGGAAGCTCGCCCTGGACCGTGTTCGTACCCGCTCAAGTCCGCCTGTTTCGCGAGATTGTGACCACCACACGACCGCTCAAACGCGCCGGGATTATCGAGCCGCAGGATGTGACCCTGCGAGAGCGTGACGTCAGCACAATCAATCAAGGTTTTCTGACGTCGGTGGATCAAGCCATCGGGCAAAAATTAACCCGACCAACGGTCGCCGATCAGGTCATCACGCTCGTGCATCTGGAACAGGCGGAAGTCGTGCGCAAGGGCGATCAAGTGGTCATCATCGCCCGCACCGGCACACTCGCCGTGCGTATGCCGGGAGAAGCCCTGTCCAACGGCGGCCTGAAAGAACAGATCCGGGTGAAAAACCTCAACTCCAACCGGGTCATCAAGGCGCAAGTCATCGCGCCAGGCCAAGTGGAAGTGGCCATGTAAAACGCTCATGAGAAAACTGGCGCGGACCTCGTCGGTTCCCTAAACTGTGCGGCAGCAGGACACGCGCCGGCGCATGCAGGGCCTATTGCTAAATGGGCCTAAAGTTTTCCAGGGGATGGCCGAAAACATGGCAAGCGTCCAAATTCCCAGAGGTTTTTAACATGGTCATCGATTTCAGCCGTTTGAACAGCTCCTCGTCACTTACGGGCAGTACACGTACCAGCAACGCCAGGGAAACCGCCGAAACCGGCACCTCCGCGCCGCTGAATACCCAGGCCGAACCGGCCAGTACCGCAAAAAGCGGGGAATCGGTACACCTCAGCAATGAGGCTCAACAGTTGCAGAAGGTCACGGACAAGCTGCGCGATCAGCCTGCTGTCGACAAAGCCCGAGTGGCCGAGTTGAAAGCCGCGATTGCCGATGGCAGCTACAAAGTCGACAGCAACCGTGTAGCCAGCAAACTGCTCAACTTCGAAGCCCAGCGCTAGGCTTTTGCCTGCGCCAGGCTTTTGGACGCTTAAAACCCAAGGCCAGCCATGCACGACACTCATTTACTGCAACTGATCATCGACGACTTTGCTCCAGCTCAACAATTGCTGGAATTGCTGCAAACCGAATCCCTCGCTTTGCATAGTCGCGACATGCCCTTGCTGGAAGAAATTCTGGCACGCAAACAGGCCCTGATCATTTTGCTTGAACAGCATGGCCGCAAACGCAGCGAAATCCTCGCCAGTCTCAACCTGCCGACCAATCGGCAGGGGCTTGAGCAACTCGCCAGCCAGTCGAGCCTCGGCGACCAGTTGCTCAGCCAGAGCGACTTCCTGACCGATCTCATCGCCCAATGCCAGGCGGCCAATGTCAACAATGGCCAGTCGATCCGGGTACAGCAGGCCGCTACGGCCAATCAGCTGAAAATCCTCACCGGGGGTGAACCGCCAGCGCTGTATGACGCCAGTGGTGCTTTCGCCAAACCCGTCAAGCCGCGTACGTTCAGCCAGGCGTAAGCCGTTCGATGAGCCCGCACTATCAACACGAGAAACATGCTGGCAAAATACTGGCCAGTCGTAGTCAAATTTTGTCTGGAGATTGAGAAAACGTGCCAAACGCCCTAAGCGCGGATGATGCTCCGCAGCCCCCAAAGGTGCTCACCACGCCCCTGGAAATCTCCAGCAACCTGCGTCAGCTGCAAGAAAGCCACGATCCGCTGATCATCACGTTCCACGAACGCAGCCAGCGCTTCCAGAGCTACCTGATCAAAGTCGACCGTGACAGCGCGTCCATCGCCCTTGATGAAATGATCCCGCGCGACGGCGAACGCTTCCTGCTCGCCGGCGAGTCTTTCAAAGTTGAAGGTTTTCATGAGGGTGTGCGCATTGCCTGGGAATGCACTGGCACGCTGAACATCCAAGAGCGCGAAGGTGATCGCTTTTATACCGGCGAACTGCCGAGCGAAGTGGTGTATCACCAGCGCCGCAACGCCTTTCGCGCGGCACTGAAACTGACCGATCTGGTCAACGTTGAACTGGGCGGCGAAAAGCTCAAATCGCCGATCAACGGCAAGCTGCTGGATATTTCCGCGACCGGTTGCAAGCTGCGCTTCGAAGGCGACATCACCGATCGCCTGCAACTGGGCCAGGTCTACGACCGCTTGATCGCCCCGCCGCTGTTCGGCAACCAGCCGACTTCCGTCGAACTGCGTTATCTGCACTTCGAAGAAAAACTCAACATCACGTTTGCCGGCCTGCGCTTCCACAACATCAGTGGTCAGGCTGCACGTAACGTCGAGCGTTTTGTTTATCAGCTGCAACGTGAAGCACGGCGTTTCGATAAAGACGATCTCTGATTCGACACGGCCAATAAAAAGGGCAGTCACCTTGCGGTGACTGCCCTTTTTTATTTTCGACTGCTTCTCAAGGCCTGGCGCCACTGATATCCGGGGCGGGCTTATCGTTGCCAGCATCCGGATTGGCTGCAGGTTCGGACTCAGGTTCTGTTTCAGGTTGCGATTGCGCCTCCGACTCTGACACTGGCTCCGGTTCAGGCTCTGGCTCTGGCTCTGGCTCTGGCGTGTTCTGCATCTGCTCCTGCACCACCTGCTCGTCAACACGCGGGTCGAGGGCTGCCACCAGCGGTGAGCTGGACATGCTGTCCGGCATCGCTACGTGATGCAGCGGCGCGTCGTCGACCTGATGCAGATTGGTCACCGCCTTCGGGCGAATCCGCCACACCAGCACCATCGCAAAGAAGCTGAAGAACGCGTACAGACTTTGGCTACCGAACAACTTCATCAACACACCCGCCAACAGCGGCCCGATGCTCGCACCGACCCCGTAAGTCACCAACAGCATCGCCGTCAGCGACACCCGGCGATCACCCTCGACATGGTCGTTGGAAAACGCCACCGCCAGGGGATACAGACAGAACTGCACCAGCGAGCAGAGGAAGCCGACCACAAACAGCACCTCCAGCGGTACCTGCGGCAGGATCGCCAGCGGCAAAGCGGCAACCGCCAGAAAACCGGCAAAACAACGAATCAGCAGCGCGCGATCATATCGGTCAGACAACCACCCCAGCGGCCACTGCACCAGCAATCCGGCAAAAATGCAGGTACCCATGAATAGACCGACCTGCTCGGTCGACAGCCCTTGCTGCGAGGCATACAGCGGCGCCAGACCGTAAAACGAGCCAATGATCAAACCCGCCCCGAGCACCGTACTCAATGATTGCGGCACGCGCTTGATGAAAAAACGCGGCTCCATCGGCGCCGGATGCAGCGGTGCCGGGTGAATCCGTCGGGTCAGCGTCACCGGCACCAGACACAGCGCGAAGCACAGGGCGACCAGCATCAGCAGCTCCAGACCGAGGCCCGGATGCATGACCAGAATCAATTGACCCAACACCAGGCCAAGGTACGACGCGATCATGTAGCCGCTGAACACCAGACCACGCTGGTTGGCATCGGCCTGCTCGTTGAGCCAGCTCTCGATGACCATGTACTGGCACATCATGCCCAGACCCACAATCGTTCGCAGCACCAGCCATGCCGGCAGCCAGTCCACCAGACCATGCCCCAACACCGCCGCACCGACGATCCCGGCACACGCCGAATACGCGCGAATGTGCCCGACCCGGGCGATCAACCGGTGGCCGATCTTGCCGCCCAGCACCAGACCGAAATAGTTGGCGGCCATCAACGCACCGACCCACAGCCCGTCGACATCTTCAGCCGCCAGGCGCAGGGCCAGATAAGTAGATAGAAGACCCGAGCCGATCAACATCATCAGCGAGGCAAAATACAGCGCTCGAAAGGATTTCCAGATTTGGCGCATCGGCGTTCCGAGCGGCTCCTTGCAGTAAGTATCGGGCTATCAAACGATAGCCCGATGGCGACGGTACGTCAGGCCTGGGCTGCTAGAACACGCCGTTCCCAGGGAGTGATTTCATCAAAGAAGCTGGTCAGTTCCATGGTCTTCGAAGCGATGTAGCCTTCGATGAACTCCTGTCCGAACAGTTCCCTGGCCAATTGGCTACGTTTCAGACGTTCGAGTGCGGCATGCAAGGTACACGGCAGCGAAAGATTATCCGGCACGTCGAATTCGCCCTGAATCGCCTCGGTCGGCTCCAGTTCGTGTTCGATCCCGTGCAAACCGGCAGCCAGACTGGCGGCGATCGCCAGATACGGATTGGCGTCGGCGCCGGGCAGACGGTTTTCGACCCGACGAGCGACCGGTGAACTGGCCGGAATCCGCAGCCCGGCCGCACGGTTATCGTGGGACCAACAGGCATTGTTGGGCGAAGCGAACGGATGGCACAGACGCTGGTAGGAGTTCACGTTCGGCGCAAACAGCGCGGTGAAGTCCGCCATGCCCGCCTGCTGCCCGCCAATGAAGTGGCGAAACATCGCCGTCGGCTGGCCGCTATCGTCGCTGAAGACGTTTTTGCCGCTGGCGATATCAACGATGCTCTGGTGAATGTGCATCGAGCTGCCCGGCGTGTGCGCCAGCGGTTTAGCCATGCAGACCACGGTCAGGCCATGCTTGAGCGCGACTTCTTTGAGCAAGTGTTTGAACAGGAAGGTCTGATCGGCCAGCAACAGTGGATCACCGTGCAGCAGGTTGATCTCGAACTGGCTGACGCCCATTTCGTGCATGAACGTATCACGCGGCAGACCGAGGGCCGCCATGCATTTATAGACTTCACTGAAGAATGGTCGCAGACCGTTGTTGGAACTGACGCTGAACGCCGACAAGCCATCCTCGCGGCGGCCATCGAGACCGACTGGCGCTCGGAACGGCTGGGTCGGATCAGTGTTTGGAGCGAACACGAAAAATTCCAGTTCGGTCGCCACCACAGGCGCCAGACCGAGCGCCTTGTAACCTGCGATGACTTTCTTGAGCTGGCCACGGGTCGACAGGCTGGAACTTTCGCCAGTCAGTTCATCGGCATCGCAAATGGCCAGGGCACGGGGTTCGTCACTCCATGGCAACGGATGAATCTGGTCTGGATCGGCAATCAGCGCCAGATCACCGTCATCGCTGCCGTAGAACCGCGCCGGCGGATATCCGCCCATGATGCATTGCAGCAGCACCCCCCGCGCGAGCTGCAAACGACGCCCTTCGAGAAAACCCTCGGCGGTCATCACCTTGCCGCGTGGTACGCCGTTCAAATCCGGCGTGACACATTCAATCTCATCAATGCCCGTCAATCGCTGCGCGAGTGAACACTGGCCATCGGTTGTCATGACGCAATCCTTGTTGTTGTACGAGCCGCGAACGGCGACCCGAACAAAATAGGCTTCGGCTGTTCGGAATATCAAGCAGCGTCAAACAAAAAGCCTCGGATCACGGCAGATAGAGACTGAAGATCCCGCCACCCAAGGGGCCGCCATTACGGATTTCGGTGCGTCCCTCGACACCATTGCGTTGATGCAACGCGGCAATGCGGGCAGCGAAATACAGGCCAAGCCCGGTACTGCCGCTGCTGTGATTGATGCCCTGTACATAGTCAGCCTGACGTTCGAGCATCTCGACCGGATAGCCGTCGCCGTCATCGTTGATGCTCAGCACCAGTTGCCCGGCCTCGTCACTGACGGTGATCAGCAGCGACTCGCGGGCATAACGAATGGCGTTATTGATGCAATTGCCCAGCACCGAGGCGACCAGTTCACGATCAAAGAAACCCAGCGGACTCAGTGGATCAACTTCATAAGTGGCGATGATGCCGCGACTGGCGAAGACCTCTTGATGCGCTGCCAGTTGCGCCTCGATGAAATCATCCAGTTCGTGATACGCCGGCTGCACTGGCATCTGGTTGACGCCGAGTTTGTACAGCCCAAGCAACTGCACCAGCATGCCGTTGAGGTGGGCGAACTCAAAGTCGATCACGCCCTGCTCCGTGCCTTCGCGCTGCGCTTGCGGCAAACGCGCCAGCCATTTGCTGTGCGCTTGCATCAGCATGGCCAGCGAGTTCTTCATGTCGTGAACGGTGGAGGCGATCACCGTGGAAAAATCCAATGCTTGCTCGTCTTGGTTCATTCGCCAAACGCCTTGCTTTTCAGCTTCTGATAGCGCGAGAAACGCGCGTCGGTGTCGGGCATCAGGCCGACCATTTTCAGGCAGGCCCGACATTCTTCCAGCTCCGCCGAAGGCACACTGGTGTCGGTGCCATGGAGCAGCGACTGGGCCATGTTCAGCGCAATACTGATGTTCTTCGGTTGCATCTTCAGCGCCTTGCGGAAGACCTCGCGGGCTTCAACCAGATTGCCGGTCTTGTACACCCGCACGCCCTGACGGTTGAGGTCGGCGGCGGCGTTGCTCGAGCTGAGGATAGTCGGGTCATCGGTGAGCTTGGCGATGTCTTTCATCACCGCCGGATCGTCACCGTAGATTTCCGCGCAGCTCTTGAGCATTGACGTACCCGCCTCGGCCTGACCGAGCATCTGCAACTGCTTGGCGACGAGCAGCGCCGCCTCCGGACTCATGAACTGTTCCATGCCGTCGAGTCGCATCAGTGCTTGCTCAGTGAGCTTGTCGGCGGTTTCGGCATCGTTGAGCAGCAGGCTCGTTGCCTTCATCAAACGCGCGCGAATCTGCAAACCGGGGTCGGTCGGGTTCTCTTTGGCAACAGCGCTGAGGGTGGTGTTGATCTCCAGGCGCGTGCGCGTATCGAGACCGCGCTCACTGCCTTTGCTGATCAGCGCATGGGCCAGGCCGAGGTTGCTTTCCGGATCCTTGAAGCGCGACTGCGCGCCCTGCGACACAGCCTGACGGTAAGCCCGCGAGGCGGTGTCGAAATCTTCGTTGGCCATCGCCAGTTTGCCGAGCAACGCCTGCCGACGCACCGCCAGCGGCGACAGGCGAATCGCTTCTTCCAGCACCTGCTGCGCGCCTTTGGTATCGCCCTCGGACACCAGCACATCAGCCATGCCGTCGTACAGCGAAGGCATCATCGGGAATACCTTCAAGGCCTTTTCATACACACCTTTGGCCTGCGCCACTTGCCCACGCTTGAACAGCAACTTGCCCAATCCAGCAAACGCCCACGGCAACGGCCGGTCAGCAATGATGCTGTCGTAGAGGCGTTCCAGTGCTTCGTTCTGATTCAGGTCGCGTAAAGCATCAGCGCGATAGCGCAGACACAGCGGCGAATAGCGAATGTCCTGTTTGCACAGGGCGATGCAGGCGTTGAGCACCTCGACCGGTTTGCCACGGTCGAGGGCTTGCAGAATCGGTTTGAGCAACGTCTTGCGCTGCTCCAGACGCTCCAGCCGCTGGGCCAGTCCCGAGCGGTTGAACGGTTTGGTCAGGTAGGCATCCGGCTCATGCTCCAAAGCACTGAGCACCATCGCCTGACTGGTCTCGGCCGTCACCATCACAAACACGGCTTCGTGGCTGATGAGCTTTTCCAGCATCAGGTCTTCAAGAACCTGCTGGCCGTTCTTCTTGCCGTCACCGAGGTGGAAATCCTGCAGGATGAAATCGTAGGATTTCTGCGCACACATCTTAAGCGCCTGCTCACCGGTGTCAGCGGTGTCCACGTCCTTGACCCCCAGCTCACGCAGCATCGAGCGCACGGAGCTGCGGAAATCCGAGAAATCATCGACGATCAGAAAACTCTTTTGGTGATACGACAGCATCGAGGATTTCCAGGCAATTGAAGTAGATGAACCAAGGGCGATTTTCAGGCGCGCAGATGATAGCTGGAGGCCAAATGCTATCAAGCGATTTCGCACAAGTCTGAACTCACCGTTTGGGTTATCGGCCAGAAGTGGCGTTCCCTGAAGCCGACGTTTCAAGATTCCACACACAGCGATTAACCTGCGCGCCTGCCAACTTCTCACTACAAGGCCGACCTCGTGTACATCAAAGGACGCTACATCGTATATGCCTGTGCGTTGCTGTTTTTCCAGCAGGCCATGGCGAGCGCAATGGACTGCACAAAAGCTTCGAATACCGTGGAAAACGCGATCTGCGCGAATGAAGGGCTGTATGAACTGGAGTCCACCGGACGGATGCTGGGCGCCATTAACTCGATGCTGGTGGAAATGATGGCCGCCATCGCCCGCAAGGATTACGAGCAGCGCCGCGAGCGTCAGGCTCAGGGCATCGAGAAGGCGAAGGCGGCTGGCAAGTACCAAGGCCGCCCAGTTGACATGGATTTGCACAAACGAGTGAAGGAGTTGCTTGCCGCCGGCTTGGGAATCAGAGCATCAGCGAGACACGCCGATTGCTCCACCACTACAGTTCTCCGAATTAGAGATTCATCGTAACGTTGAACGACCTCTTATCTTGGCCAAATTTGACCAATGCCATCAAAGTGCTAGCGTCAATGGTTCCGCGCGTATCGAACGCAGGAGCGGACAGCATGCAATTGGCCTGTCATTGGCCGAGGGAGAACAACCATGGGTCTTGAGTACAGGGATATCGATGCTCGCTCACGCGAGCATATGGTCCAAGAGATTGAAGCGGACATTCGCACGGATAGGCTTTTTACTAGCAAGCGCCTGACTGAGGAGGGAGTGCAAGCTTGGCCAGAACTGCTGAAAGTGGCCGCAGCTAATCATTCGGATGACTGGCTAGCTGATCAAATAAGAGCTCGCCGGCTGATGAAAAGCCAAGAGCAGAGAGCCAAGCCAAAAGGTGGGTTCACGTTGGCACAAGTCCCATATAACGCACCGGAAACGCTCGCAGAAGGCGAATTCAATCGCTACTTCGTCCGGGGCTTATGTCTCAAGGCAATCGAAGAACAAATCCCCGAGCTGGTAGCTTATCGCGCAAAGCACTCATCAGTGCCCCGTCCAGAGTCAGAGGCGGTAATAGGAAGAAGATTTGCACCCGAGCAGTTACTTGAGGATATTCGTAACTCTCCAGGCGTAGAGCCGGCTTTGGGCGTTCCTCCCGGACCTAACTCAGGGATATCCGTGAAAATCCCTTAATTCACGAATCGACATCCGATACAAAAAAGCCCCGACAGGCCTTTAGCTGAGCGGGGCTTTTTAATACCTGAAGCAATCCATTTGCACCCACCCTGCACCCATGGGTTTTTTACGGTGAGAGCTGAAATGGCTGGAGACCTTGAATTATATGGTGTCCCAGGGCAGGTTCGAACTGCCAACCTTCCCCTTAGGAGGGGGATGCTCTATCCAATTGAGCTACTGAGACACTGAGTTGTCACGAGATGAACACTGCGCGACGGACGGCGTGCATGTTAACGGCCAGGCCCTGATTTGTCATGTCATCCGTAGGGCTTTTTAAGTGTAGGCAGGCGCCCGGCAAGGCTGAGTGAAGATTTACCGTGCATTTTGCACTCTCCCAAAAAACCATCATTGCAGATTGCAACCTTCGCCCTCTGAAAAAACCTTCCAAATGCTTGTTTTTAAAGGACTTAACAGCGGATAGACTGTTGGCACGACGGCTGCTTTGTCTGTTCTCATAACAGAACAAACGGAGTCCGCCTCATGAACAGCACTCTCTTGCTCGCAAACGCGGTCGCCTTGGCGATTTTGATAGGTTTCCACTTTGCCCCCGAGAGCGCTGAACGGGTTGCTCAGCGCATGCCGCATTACTTGCAGGTGCAGAAAGCGCCGCAGTTGGCACTGTTGAGTGATCAGAGCTTCGCACCGCAAGCGGTCAGCGAGTCTCAGCAGGCACTGCCAGCACTAGCGACCGAACGTCTGGTTTTTTGAAATATCTGCAGGAGTACAGCATGTCCAAATCAGCAGCAGGATTTCTGATCCTCGCCTTATTGAGTGGCGTTGTGCATTTTTCGCTGTTCGAGGAAACCGAAATCACTCTGCCGCTGATTAGCTGTGGCGTGTTTACGGTGTTGTTTGCTCTGGCGCTGATCGCCGGGCGCAGGTTCAAGTTTGATCCAGTACTACGTTGAGCCGGACCAGCTCCAGAAGCTGATTGACGGCGTCCGCCAGGTTGCCCGAATTGTCGATCAGGTGCACAGGCCGGTCACTTGATCTCCTATCCTTGAACAGAGCGTTCCGGGCAAGCCGTGCATCGATCTGCTCAAGCGTCTCTCGACCGCGCCTGAGTAAACGCTCTCGCAGCACCTCATCCCTGACCGTCAGTAAAACCGGCAACAGCGAAGGATAGCGCTCCTGTGCCTGCCGCAAATTGGCACGCGAGCCGTTGACCAATACATGTCGCCCGGCTTGCAACCATTGATCCATTTCCACCGCAATGCCATAGGCGAGGCCGTTGGCTTGCCATGCCAATGAAAAATCACCGGCGCGCTGACGTCTTTCGAACTCTTGCGGCGTTACGCCAATCGCATCCTCGCCCATCGATTCGGCAGATCGCGTGATCACCCGGCGCATGACTTCGCAGTTCAACGCCCGCAATGGCTCACGAGCGGCCTCGATCAGACTGTCCTTACCCGAACCGGACGGCCCCATCAGATAAATAAGCTTGCCATACATCCTGAAAACGCCCTCCAGCAGGTGTTTGCCCCTAGTAAATCGGCAAATTGCCACTATCCTGTACAGGTAAGGAACAAGGATCGAAAACCGCATAGCATGCACGTTCTGACGTCTTAGAACACTAAAGGACGTGCATCAGGAGGCGGTCTTTGATGCGGGCCAAGGCAAAGTTTTCAAACCAGTCCGCATTTCTGATAATTGGTGCTGGCATTACGCCTTTACCCAGCTCAATATTTGTCACAGAATTGACGCCAATGATCTGGCAATTTTGAGGCATGATGCGAGCCTCTTAACAATTCAGGTTGAACCATTTGGCGCGGATGCTTGTCCTACCACACATCTGCGGCCAATCCCGAGAACCGCTCCCCTGAACTAACCGGTTAAATATATGCGCCCATTGAAACAGGCAATTTATTCCAGCCGTACGGCTGACAAGTTCGTCGTACGTCTGCCAGACGGAATGCGTGAACGCATTGCCGAGGTGGCTCGCAATCATCATCGCAGCATGAACTCCGAGATCATTGCGCGCCTTGAGCAGAGTCTTATTCAGGAAGGCGCTTTGGGCGAAGAACTGAGCATGCGTCTGGACAGCCCGGAGCTGTCGTTGCACGAACGCGAGTTGCTGCAACGCTTCCGCCAGCTTTCTCACCGTCAACAGAATGCACTGGTGTCCTTGATCGCCCACGACGCTGAAATGGCTGCAGACGCGTCCTGAGTCATACCGAACACCTCAAGCCAGCATTAGTGCTGGCTTTTTTTCGCCTGAAATTCAGGCCATCCCTTTTCTCTAAAAAAAAACCCGCCAATAGAGTTGGCGGGCCGTTTATTCATGGCAGATCAAAGCAGGAAGATTGTCGCCAACCCCAGGAAGATGAAGAACCCCCCACTGTCGGTCATCGCGGTGATCATCACGCTGGCCCCCATCGCCGGGTCACGCCCCATCTTCGCCAGCGTCATCGGGATCAAGACCCCCATCAGCGCCGCCAGCAACAGATTGAGAGTCATCGCTGCTGTCATCACCACGCCCAGCGACCAACTGCCGTAAAGCAGATAGGCAACCACCCCGATCACCCCACCCCAGACGAGGCCATTGATCAATCCAACCGCCAACTCCTTACGCATCAGGCGTGAAGTGTTACCGGTGCTGACCTGATCGAGCGCCATGGCACGAACGATCATGGTGATCGTCTGATTACCGGAGTTGCCGCCGATCCCCGCCACGATCGGCATCAGCGCCGCGAGCGCTACCAGCTTCTCGATCGAGCCTTCAAACAGGCCGATCACCCGGGAAGCGAAGAACGCGGTGATCAAGTTGATCGCCAGCCACGCCCAACGGTTATTCAGGGATTTCCATACGGAGGCGAAGATATCTTCCTCTTCACGCAAACCCGCCATGTTGAGGACTTCGCTTTCGCTTTCCTCACGGATCAAGTCAACCATTTCGTCGATGGTCAGACGACCAATCAGCTTGCCGTTCTTGTCGACTACCGGGGCAGAGATCAAGTCGTAACGCTCGAATGCCTGAGCAGCGTCGTAGGCATCTTCGTCCGGGTGGAAACTCACCGGATCGCTGGCCATGACTTCAGCAACCTGCTTATCGGGGTCATTGACCAGCAAACGCTTGATCGGCAGCACACCTTTAAGCACGCCGTCGTAATCGACCACGAACAGTTTGTCGGTGTGACCAGGAAGCTCTTTGAGGCGGCGCAGGTAACGCAAAACCACTTCGAGACTGACATCCTCACGGATGGTCACCATCTCGAAGTCCATCAGCGCACCGACCTGCTCCTCGTCATAGGACAGCGCCGAACGCACACGCTCGCGCTGCTGGTTATCCAGACTCTCCATCAGCTCATGGACGACATCTCGCGGCAGCTCAGAGGCCAGGTCAGCAAGTTCGTCGGCGTCCATGTCCTTGGCCGCAGCCAGGAGCTCGTGATCATCCATGTCGGCGATCAGCGTTTCACGGACAGAATCGGATACTTCGAGAAGAATGTCGCCGTCGCGATCAGCCTTGACCAGTTGCCAAAGCGTCAGGCGATCATCCAGCGGCAAGGCTTCAAGAATGTAGGCAACGTCGGCGGAGTGCAGATCATCGAGCTTGCGTTGCAACTCGACGAGATTTTGTCGGTGAACCAGGCTTTCCACCCGGTCCTGATGCGCGCCTTCCTGGCGATGAGTCAGGTCTTCAACGACCCGTTGACGCTGCAGCAGCTCGACGACCTGAGCCAGGCGATCCTGCAGGCTTTCCTGTGTTTTCTTTACTTCGATTTCAGACATAGGCGAACTCCACTCCCAGCAGCGGGGCACGCCGGAAGGATCAATCAGTCAATTCATGATTGGTAAAACGGGGTACTGAGTAACTACTGGGTAAGTCCATGGAAGTTTTCCACAAGCCCCGGCGGGGCTGACGGGCGCAATGATACACCGCCTGACGGTTTAAAACGTTAAAAAATCACGGCTGAAACAAGCGCTTGCGAGACAAACCTGAGCGCAGCCCTGATCCATGCAGATGCGACGACTCATCCCGAAAAGAAAACACACCGGCATTAAAAAATGTAGCAGCTACCCTTGAGCGTAGACCGTCATGGAGGACGTCGAATGCCATCAAAAACATCCCGCTTTGTGCTCGCCAGCCTGCTCTGCCTCCCAGCCGCCGGGGCTGCGACCAGCCTTCATCGCTGCGAAGCTCCTGACGGCAGCATTACATTCACGTCGATGAGCTGTGCAAGCGGAGAAAAGCTCTCAGCGCAGGAGGTTCACCCCTACCTCACCGGCTCAGTGGTCGCGGTGATGCCAGCGCTCAATCACGAAGAAACATCCGGCAAGAAAACCAACGACAGAGAACCTGGCGTTGCCGGCAAAGCAGAAGACAAATGCGGAAATCTCATCGATGCCAGACAACGGCGTGAAGCGATCATTAATCGACGCGTCATTGCCGGCATGAACCAACAGGATGTCGAAAGCGCACTCGGCAAACCGGACAAAGTGAATATTCGGACTTTGACTACAAGCTATCGGTACGATCTCAAGCGAGGTCGCACGGCTCTAGTCGAATTTGATGAGAAAGGGTGCGTCAAAGGAAAAGCCAAATCCCGGACAGCAAAAAGCCCGCGTTAAACGCGGGCTTTTCGATATATGGTGCACTCGACAGGATTCGAACCTGTGACCGCTCGGTTCGTAGCCGAGTACTCTATCCAGCTGAGCTACGAGTGCATTTGTGTTTTTAAACCAGACCACAACTGGCTGAAGCCGAGTTACTTATATTGCTATAAACAACTCTTAAATGGTGCACTCGACAGGATTCGAACCTGTGACCGCTCGGTTCGTAGCCGAGTACTCTATCCAGCTGAGCTACGAGTGCATTTGTTGCGCCGCATTATAGCCCGTCTAATCTCTATTCCAACCACTTTTTCTAGTAAATTCAATAATTTACCGAAAAAGCCAGATTACAACGTACTAAGCAAATAATGGCGGAGAACGGGGGATTCGAACCCCCGACACCCTTTTGAGGTGTACTCCCTTAGCAGGGGAGCGCCTTCGGCCACTCGGCCAGCTCTCCGCAACACGGGGCGTATATTAACCACCTTCTTCCCCGTTTGCAAACATAAAAAACGATAAAAATTAATGGCTTGGTTCTTCGTCCTTCTCTTTCTTTATACGCAGGTAAATTTCCTCACGGTGCACGGCAACCTCTTTCGGGGCGTTGACGCCGATACGCACTTGATTTCCTTTAACGCCGAGCACGGTTACGGTGATTTCGCCATCACCGATAATCAGGCTTTCTGCGCACCGACGAGTCAGAATCAGCATACCTTTCTCCTCACGCAATTCAGTTCAGGGACAACAGTCTGCAAAAAAAAGGCACCCGACCTACAACCGGAGCGATCGTAGCCCTACATGCCTGAGTATTGACTAGCGCGAGCAAAAGAACAGTTCAGGTCTCGCGTCATTCAAAAATAAAGGGCGCGATCAAACCGCGCCCTTCAAGGAAACGGAATTACTCGCCCTGACGGGCGGGAGCATCCAGTTCGAAAGCCGTGTGCAGGGCGCGCACAGCCAGCTCCAGATATTTCTCTTCAATGACGACGGAAACCTTGATTTCCGATGTCGAGATCATCTGGATGTTGATGCTTTCCTTTGCCAGGGATTCGAACATGCGACTGGCCACGCCGGCGTGGGAACGCATGCCGACGCCGACGATCGAGACCTTGGCAATCTTGGTGTCGCCGACCACTTCACGGGCACCGATCTCGCGGGCGGTGTTTTCCAGCACGGTCTGCGCGCCCGGGTAGTCGTTGCGGTGCACAGTGAAAGTGAAGTCGGTGGTGTTATCGTGCGCGACGTTCTGCACGATCATGTCGACTTCGATGTTCGCAGCACTGATCGGGCCGAGAATCTTGAACGCCACACCTGGAGTGTCTGGCACGCCACGGATGGTCAGCTTGGCTTCATCGCGGTTGAAAGCGATGCCGGAAATGATCGGCTGTTCCATGGTTTCCTCTTCATCAGTAGTAATGAGGGTGCCCGGACCCTCCTTGAAGCTGTGCAGTACGCGCAGCGGAACGTTGTACTTGCCGGCGAATTCCACCGCACGGATCTGCAACACCTTGGAGCCGAGGCTGGCCATTTCCAGCATCTCTTCAAAGGTGATCTTGTCCAGACGCTGAGCGACTGACACAACACGCGGGTCGGTGGTGTAAACACCATCAACGTCGGTGTAGATCTGGCATTCATCCGCCTTGAGCGCTGCAGCCAGTGCCACTCCCGTGGTATCGGAACCGCCGCGACCGAGGGTGGTGATGTTGCCGTGTTCGTCGACACCCTGAAAACCAGCGACAACCACCACGCGACCTGCTTTAAGATCACCACGAATTTTCTGGTCATCAATCTGCAGGATACGCGCTTTATTGTGTGCACTGTCCGTCAGGATCCGCACCTGATTACCGGTGTACGACACCGCCGGCACACCACGCTTGATCAGCGCCATGGCCAACAGGGCAATCGTCACTTGCTCACCAGTGGAAACGATCACGTCCAGTTCGCGCGGAACCGGTTGACCGTCGCCACTGATTTGCTTGGCCAGATCGATCAGACGGTTGGTTTCGCCGCTCATTGCAGACAGCACGACCACCAGGTCATCGCCGGCATCGCGGAATTTCTTAACCTTGTCGGCGACCTGCTCGATTCTCTCGACAGTGCCGACCGAGGTGCCTCCAAATTTCTGTACGATCAAAGCCATTTCAAAGCCGCCTCTGCCCATGAAGGGCGCCCAATAATCACTCAAACAGCCACCGGCCCCGCCACTAGACTGCGGGCCCGGCGGGCCGCCTTATAAACCCTGCTCGACGAATGGAACGGTCAACGCCAGTGCGCCATCCAGCGCGCCGGCGTCGACACCGCCGCCCTGCGCCATGTCCGGACGACCACCGCCCTTCCCGCCCACTGCCGCAGCAGCCTGTTTCATCAAATCACCGGCTTTGAGTTGGCCAGTCAGGTCTTTGGTTACGCCTGCAACCAGAACGACCTTTTCCTCATGGACACTGCCGAGCAGGATCACTGCGCGGCCGAGTTTGTTTTTCAGTTGATCGACCAGCGCCAGCAGCGCCTTGCCATCCTGACCATCCAGGCGTGCAGCCAGAACCTTCACACCTTTGACATCCAGTGCCGAGGCCGACAGATCGTCGCCCGCAGCGCTGGCGGCCTTGGCCTGCAACTGCTCGAGTTGTTTCTCCAGCAGACGGTTGCGCTCCAGCACAGCCGACAGTTTGTCGATCAGGTTGTCGCGACTGCCCTTGACCAGGCTGGCCGCTTCCTTGAGTTGTTCTTCCGCGGCGTTCAAGTAAGCCAGTGCCGCAGCACCCGTGACGGCCTCGATACGACGCACGCCCGATGCCACACCGCCTTCGCTGATGATTTTCAGCAGGCCAATGTCCCCGGTACGGTTGGCGTGGATACCGCCGCACAGTTCGACGGAGAAGTCGCCGCCCATGCTCAGCACGCGCACGTTGTCGCCGTACTTCTCGCCAAACAGCGCCATGGCGCCTTTCTTCTTGGCGGTCTCGATGTCGGTTTCTTCGGTTTCAACGGCGGAGTTCTTGCGAATCTCGGCGTTGACAATGTCTTCCAGCGCTTTCAACTGTTCAGGCTTGATGGCTTCGAAGTGGCTAAAGTCGAAGCGCAGACGCTGACTGTCGACCAGCGAGCCTTTCTGTTGAACGTGATCGCCCAGCACCTTGCGCAGTGCTGCGTGCAGCAAGTGCGTGGCCGAGTGGTTCAGCGAAGTGGCGTGACGCACCTCGGCTTCGACATGGGTTTGCACCGGTGCGCCAACGATCAGGCTGCCCGAGGCCAGCACACCGTGGTGCAGGAAAGCACCGCCGGTTTTGGTGGTGTCGCGCACATCAAAACGGCTGCTACCCGCTTGCAGATAACCACAATCGCCGATCTGACCGCCGGACTCAGCGTAGAACGGGGTCTGGTTCAGCACCACGACGCCCTCTTGGCCTTCACTCAAAACGTCGACGGACTGACCATCTTTGTACAGAGCCACAACTTTCGCCGAACCGCTGGTGTTGTGATAACCGGTGAACTCGGTATCCACATCAACCTTGACCAGGCTGTTGTAGTCCATACCGAAGGAGCTGGCGGAACGCGCACGCACACGCTGGGCTTCCATCTCGCGCTCGAAACCTTCTTCGTCGATGGTCAGGCTGCGCTCGCGAGCGATGTCGCCAGTCAAATCCATCGGAAAACCGTAGGTGTCGTAAAGTTTGAACACTACATCGCCCGGCACCACGTCGCCTTTGAGGTCAGCCAGATCCTGCTCGAGGATTTTCAGACCTTGTTCCAGGGTCTTGGCGAACTGCTCTTCCTCGGCTTTCAACACGCGCTCGATGTGCGCCTGCTGGGATTTCAGCTCAGGGAAGGCTTCGCCCATCTCGGCCACGAGTGCGGCAACGATCTGGTAGAAGAAACTGCCCTTGGCGCCGAGTTTGTTGCCGTGACGGCAAGCACGACGAATGATCCGACGCAGCACATAACCGCGGCCTTCGTTGGACGGCAGCACGCCGTCGGCAATCAGGAAGCCGCAGGAGCGAATGTGGTCAGCCACGACTTTCAGGGATGCCTGATTGTCGTTGGTGCAACCGATGGCCTTGGCCGACGCGGCCAGCAGGCTTTGGAACAGGTCGATTTCATAGTTCGAGTGAACGTGCTGCAGCACGGCACTGATCCGCTCCAGGCCCATGCCGGTGTCGACCGACGGCGCTGGCAGTGGGTGCAACACACCATCGGCGGTGCGGTTGAACTGCATGAACACGTTGTTCCAGATTTCGATGTAACGGTCGCCGTCTTCTTCAGGCGAGCCTGGTGGGCCGCCCCAGATGTCGGCGCCGTGATCGTAGAAAATCTCGGTGCAAGGACCGCAAGGGCCGGTATCGCCCATGGTCCAGAAGTTGTCCGAAGCGTACGGTGCGCCCTTGTTGTCGCCAATGCGCACCATGCGCTCGGCCGGAACGCCGATTTCCTTGGTCCAGATGTCGTACGCCTCGTCATCGCTGGCGTAGACGGTGACCCACAGTTTTTCCTTCGGCAGGTTCAGCCACTTGTCGGACGTCAGGAAGTTCCAGGCATAGGTGATCGCATCACGCTTGAAATAGTCACCAAAGCTGAAGTTACCCAGCATTTCGAAAAACGTGTGGTGACGGGCGGTATAACCGACGTTTTCCAGGTCGTTGTGCTTGCCGCCGGCGCGCACGCACTTCTGGCTGGAAACAGCGCGGGTGTACGCGCGCTTTTCCTGGCCCAGGAAGCAGTCCTTGAACTGGTTCATCCCCGCGTTAGTGAACAGCAGGGTTGGGTCGTTGCCCGGAATCAAAGAGCTGGAGGCTACACGGGTGTGGCCTTGCTCTTCGAAGAAGCGAAGGAAGGCTTCACGGATTTCTGCGCTTTTCATTAGGTTCTTCCACGGAGGCTGCGGCCAAAGGCCTGTTCGAAACGTCAACAGACGAAGCGACGGCAAAGGGCCGCATTATATCGGCCCTGCGCGCGGGGTACAGCGTGTTTATACGATAGAAACGGTCAATTGGACGGCTAACGCTGTCACTTGCGCGAAAACTCGACGAATGTCGCGATCACTTGCTCGATTTGCGAGCGATTGACGTCCATGTGCGTGACCATCCGCAGACGCGCGGCGGCACTCAACTTGATCCCGCGCTCGGCAGCAAACGCCTTGATCGCCAGGGCTTTGTCGCCCATTTGCACATAAACCATGTTGGTCTGTACTGGTTCGACGCTAAAACCTGCCTCACGCAGCCCTTCAGCAAGCCGTTGAGCATTGGCATGGTCATCCGCCAGACGCTCAACGTTGTGATCCAGCGCGTACAAACCCGCCGCCGCCAGTAATCCGGCCTGACGCATGCCGCCGCCGACCATTTTACGCAGACGACGAGCCTTGCCGATCAGTTGCTCAGAGCCGCAAAGCACCGAACCGATCGGCGCCCCCAACCCTTTGGACAGACACACCGATACCGAATCGAAATACCGAGTGATTTCCCGGGCATCGACCCCGAGCTTGACCGCAGCGTTGTACAACCGCGCGCCGTCCAAGTGCAATTGAAGGCCGTGATCTTGAGTGAAGCGTTGGGCGCTGGCCAGATAATCGAGTGGCAACACTTTGCCTTGCATGGTGTTTTCCAGTGCCAGCAGACGAGTCCGGGCGAAGTGGAAGTCGTCGGGTTTGATCGCGGCGGCCACCTGATCAAGATCCAGCGAACCATCGGCCTGTACTTCCAGCGGCTGCGGCTGGATCGAACCGAGCACCGCGGCGCCACCGCCTTCGTACTTATAGGTGTGCGCCTGTTGGCCAACGATGTACTCGTCACCGCGCTCGCAATGCGCCATCAATCCCAACAGATTGCTCATGGTGCCGGTTGGCACGAACAACGCGCCGGCGAAACCCAGGCGTTTGGCCAGTTCGGTTTCCAGACGATTGACCGTCGGGTCTTCGCCGTACACGTCGTCACCGGTGGCGGCGCCGGTCATGGCGTCGAGCATGGCGGGAGTCGGTTGGGTGACGGTGTCGCTGCGAAGATCGATAACGCTCATGAACCTGGCCTCAAGTCAGCAGGGGAAATCCCTTTACGAAGGTGAATTACTGCGGTCATCGCGCCGATTAATCAACCCTTGGCGCAGAAAAACGCCTCACAAGCATTCAAAAAAATCGATAACAATCATCTGAAAGGCGCAATGCACAGACACAAAATCTGTGTTAAAAACGCTGCGCCGCCCGAGAAAGGGTGGCGAAAACGTTCTCAGGGCGGGGTGCAATTCCCCACCGGCGGTAATTGCGCGCAATGCGCATAGCCCGCGAGCGCTTGGCGACGGGCATGGCAATGGCTGTGATCGACGACAAGGTCAGCAGACCCGGTGTGATTCCGGGGCCGACGGTCATAGTCCGGATGAAGAGAGAACGGGATTGACACCCAAGAGCCGTCCGCGCGCTTCTGCGTTCGTGCGTACCCTTGAATCCCCTTCGATTCATAACGCCCTGTTTTTCACACAAACAGGAGTCAGAACATGCAACCCACCGCTATCGACAGCAAAAGCAAACACCCTCATGGCGAGCGCGTCGCGTTCATCCAGGCCTGCTGGCACAAGGAAATCGTCGACCAGAGCCGTAAAGGCTTCGTCGCCGAAATGCTCGTTCAGGGTTATCAGGAATCGGACATCGACTTCTTCGAAGTCGGCGGTGCCTTTGAAATGCCCCTGCATGCCAAGCTACTGGCCAAGACCGGTCGTTATGCCGGCATCGTCGCGGCAGCCCTGGTAGTGGACGGCGGCATCTATCGTCACGAGTTCGTCGCCCAGTCGGTGGTCAGCGGCCTGATGCAGGTGCAACTGGAAACCGAAGTGCCGGTATTCTCCGTGTCCCTGACCCCGCATCATTTCCATGCCGGTGAAGAACATCAAAAGTTCTTCTTCGAGCACTTTGTGCACAAAGGTCAGGAAGCGGCGAAAACGTGTGCCGATACGCTGCAGAAGGTTCGGGTGTTGCGTCGCAGTGAGCCCCGTGCGGTCGCTGTCTGATATCTGCACCGAGTGAGGTCTCAGACCTCACTCAGATCCAAATGTGGGAGCGGGCTTGCCCGCTCCCACAGGAGATAGGTGTTGATCCCCCAAATTGTTTCAGGCCAGGGTTTCGTCGGTGGCCGGCACGATCAGGATGCCCGCTCGCAAGCCGTTCTTGACCTTGGGATTGGGAAAGATGATCCGCGCGCCTTCTTCCTCGATGATCCAGCGGGTATTGGCCAAGTCCTCGGCCAGTACATAACCGACTTCCAACTGGGAAAAGTTCTCGATGTCCTGCGGCAGGTTCAGGCGGAACGCATCGCTGTGCTTGATGATTTCCCGCGCCACGCTGAACAGTTGCAAGCCATCCAGGCCCTCCTGCGCCAGATCTGGCTCATTGCCTTCAATGATCTGCTTCAGACGGGTTTCCAGCCGCGAGACATCAACCCCTTCGTTCTGCCCGAAGGGCCGCGCCTTGCCCAATTCCAGCGTGAAAGCCTCGGCGCCGAGTTTGTCGTAGGTATATGCGCTGAACACGATCGACGGTTTATTCTGCAACAGCACCGCTTCCATGCCCGCAGCACGCAAGCGCGCCAGCTCTCTACGCGAATGCTGGCGTCCTTCCTTCCACGGATACAGGGCGAATTGCTCGATCTTCGAGCCGCGAATGGCCGTGTGCAGGTCATAGTGCAAGCGCTGGCGATCCGGCAGGCTGAAGAAACTCGCCGCCAACCGCTCAAGTTCACAGGCACGCAGCGCTTCAGAGCCGCTGCTTTGTTCGTGACGACCGTTGAACAGCCGATTGACGTCCTGCTCGATGAAACGCTCGCCTTTGCGAATCGCCTCAGTGTTGCCGAACAGGAACAGAATGCGTGCGCGCGGCTTCAGATCGCCGCGAGCGATGTCATGCAGCAGCCGATCAAGCAGCTCGATCGGTGCGGTTTCGTTGCCGTGGATGCCTGCCGACAGCAGCAGGTCCAGGCCATTGTCAAGCGCTTGCGGTGGCCGGACCTCCAGCGCACCTTCGCTCAACCAGCGCATCCGCACGCCTTCGACAGTCAGTTGAGTCTTCTCCGCCGGTTCGCGGCCGGCGAGGGTCAGTTCAAGCAGTTTGCCGAGGGCGAGCATAGAGCGGTTTCCTTAGTGGTCGTGGTTGCAATCCGGGCCGTGCACGTGGTCTTCGTCGTCGCCAACGTCGGCCGGTTCCATTTCCAGTTGCAGGCTTACCAGATTAGTCGCCAATGGGCGCAGCAGCAGGTTGGCGTACTCGGCATCGCCTTCTTCAACGTCGACGCCGATCAGCAGTTGGCCACGGCCATCCTGCTGGATCCACAGCTCTTTGCCTTGCCACATGACCGCGACGCGGGTGCACGAGGTTTGCAGTTGCGTGCCGTCGGTGTCTTCAAGGATCAGCTGCAGGGAATCGCTCATGTTTTTACTCTCTTGGGGAGACGAACCGCACGCCGCGTTCAAGCGGCGCGCCGGCCATCAATTGATCTGGAATGGATAAACCGCGCCCAGTTTAAGGATTTGCGTGAGTTCATCCAGTGCCGTCCGGCATTCAAGCAGCAATTGCGGGTCCGCCAGATCGGTTTCGCTCAGGCGGTCGCGGTAGTGCTTTTCAACCCATGCGGTCAACGAACCGTACAACGGGGCCGTCATGATAACCCCTGGGTTGACCGCCGCCAGCTCGGTTTCATTCAGTGCAACACGCAAGCGCAGGCACGCCGGACCGCCCCCATTCTGCATGCTCTGCTTGAGGTCGAAGACCTTCACTTCGCGGATCAGACCGCCGGAGCTGGTCAGGCTTTGCAAGTAAGCCCACACGCGCTCGTTGGCCTGGCACTCTTGCGGCACGATCAACAGCATCGAGCCGTCAGGGCGCGACAACAACTGGCTGTTGAACAGGTACGAACGCACGGCGTCGTCGACGGTGACCGCCGAACGCGGCACACAGATCGACTGGAAATTGCCGCCAACCCTGGCCAGTTTGCCTTGCAACTCGGCCAGCATCTGATCGGTGTCGAGGAACGCGTCCTCGTGATAGAACAACACCTCGCCATTGCCCACGGCAATCACGTCGTTGTGGAACACGCCCTGATCGATCACGTTCGGATTCTGCTGTGCGTAAACCACGCCTTCGTCCCGCAGACCGTGCAGACGCGCTACCGCTTGCGACGCTTCGAGGGTCTGCCGGGCCGGGTATTTTTGCGGCGCCGGGAAACGGTTGTCGAAGGCACTGCGACCGAACACGAAGAACTCGACACCGGCCTCGCCGTACTCACGGCAGAAACGCGTGTGGTTGGCCGCGCCTTCGTCACCAAACTGCGCCACCGCTGGCAGCGCAGCGTGATGGGCGAAGTGTTGCTGATTGGCGAACATCGCGCCGAGCACGCGGCTCGTGGTCGGGTGCTCGATGCTGCGGTGGTATTTGCAGTTGAGGTTAGCGGCGGTGAAATGCACACGGCCGTCAGCGGTGTCGGCACTCGGGCTGACCGTCGCAGCGTTGGCCACCCACATGCTCGACGCCGAGCAACTGGCGACCAGCAAAGGCATGGCCTCTTTGGCCGCGCGCTCGATCACTTGCGCGTCGCTGCCACTGAAACCCAGACGGCGCAGAGCGGCCACGTCCGGACGTTCCTGCGGCGCCAGCACGCCTTGCTGAAAGCCCATTTCCATCAGCGCTTTCATTTTCGCCAGGCCTTGCAGCGCCGCTTCCTTCGGGTTCGAGGACTGCTGGCTGTTGCTCTGGGACGCAACGTTGCCGTAGGACAGACCGCCGTAGTTATGGGTCGGCCCCACTAGACCGTCGAAATTGACTTCATAGGATTTCATCAGCGAGGCTCCACGAGAATCTGTTGTTATAGGCTTCAGTAACTATTCTTTGTGACCGAGGCGCGGCTATCGCCAGCAGGCTGGTTCCCACAGGGAAATGCATTCCACTTTGTGTGCCACCTGCTAACGATGGGCATCACGCCATCTTTACGCCGGGTGTAAGCGATGCAGGCAACACCAGGCTCGGTGTTTCCAGCGACGCCACCGGGTACGCGCAATAATCCGCCGCGTAGTAGGCACTGGCGCGATGGTTGCCCGAGGCCCCCACACCGCCAAACGGCGCGCTGCTCGCAGCCCCCGTCAATTGCTTGTTCCAGTTGACGATGCCGGCGCGGCTTTCCAGCCAGAATTGCTGATAACGATCTTCGGAATCCGACAACAGACCGGCGGCCAAGCCGTAAGCGGTGTCGTTGGCCTCACTGATCGCTGCGGCGAAATCGCTGTAGCGGATCACTTGCAGCAACGGGCCGAACAGTTCTTCGTCCGGACGCTCGGCCACTGCGGTCACATCAATAATGCCGGGGGTCAGCAACGCGGCTTGCGCCTGCGGCTGCGTCATGTCCAGCAGTGACACGGCGCCATTGGCCAGTAAATGCGCTTGGGCATCCATCAACGCTTTCGCCGCGCCAAGGGAAATCACTGACCCCATGAACGGTGCCGGTTGCTGATCGAACGCACCGACTTCAATGGTCGAGCTGACCTCAACCAGACGCTTGAGCAGGCTGTCGCCCCACGCGCCTTGTGGCACCAGCAGACGACGAGCGCAGGTGCAACGCTGGCCCGCCGAGATGAAGGCCGATTGAATGATCGTGTACACCGCCGCGTCGAGGTCAGCGACCTGATCCACCACCAGCGGGTTGTTGCCCCCCATTTCCAGCGCCAGAATCTTGTCCGGACGCCCGGCAAATTGCTGGTGCAAGTGGTTGCCGGTACGGCTCGAGCCGGTGAAGAACAGACCGTCGATGCCCGGGTTCGCCGCCAGCGCAATGCCGGTTTCACGAGCGCCTTGCAGCAGGTTCAGGACGCCGGCCGGCAACCCGGCTTCGATCCAGCACTTGACCGTCAGTTCGGCGACTTTCGGGGTCAGCTCGCTGGGCTTGAACAGCACGCTGTTACCGGCCAGCAACGCCGGCACGATGTGACCGTTGGGCAAGTGACCAGGGAAGTTGTAAGGCCCGAACACGGCAACCACGCCGTGAGGCTTGTGGCGCAGCACGGCGGTGGCGTCGCCCAACGGGCCGCTCTTCTCGCCGGTACGTTCGCGGTAGCTCTGCACCGAGATCGCGATCTTGTTGACCATGCTGGTGACTTCGGTGGCGGCTTCCCACAGTGGTTTGCCGGTTTCCTCACCGATGGTGCGGGCCAGTTCGTCGCTGTGGTGCTTCAGTGCAGCAGCAAAGGCTTCGAGCACGCTGATGCGCTCTTGCAGCGTGCGCCGTGCCCAACCCGGAAAAGCCTGACGCGCCGCCTGCACGGCCGACTCGACCTGCGCAGCAGTGGCGCCCTCCCCCGACCACAGCACTTGCTGGGTCACCGGGTTCAGAGATTGAAAAGCTTCGCCCTGACCGGCCAGCCATTCACCTGCGATGTATAGCGAATTCATTATTTCGACTCCCGAGCAGCAGACAACGCCACGGCGCGCACTTGGTCGCCCGCGTTGAGTTGAAGACGTTTGGCGGTGTGTGGATCGACCACCAGCGTGCCCGCAGCCAGACGTGCCGGCGCAGCCGTGATGCGGCAGTCTTCGCGTTTGCGGTTATGGATGATGAACGGCGTGGCATCGTCGCCCGGCGTGCCGACCGCCAGTACCAGCGCCTCGCTGTCTCGCACCGCGCGGATCTTGCTGGTTTCGCATTCGATGGCCGGACCGGCGTCAAAGATGTCGACGTAGCCCTGATAACTGAACCCTTCGCTCTTGAGCATCGCCAGCGCCGGCTCGGTGTCCGGATGGACCTGGCCGATGACATTGCGTGCATCAGGCGACAGGAAGCAGGTGTACAGCGGGAATTTCGGCATCAGTTCAGCGATGAACGCCTTGTTGCCGACACCGGTCAGGTAATCGGCCTGGCTGAACTCCATCTTGAAGAAGTGCCGACCCAGACTTTCCCAGAACGGCGAACGGCCAGCGTCATCCGACACACCGCGCATCTCGGCGATGATCTTGTTGCCGAACAGTTCCGGGAACTCGGCGATGAACAGCATCCGCGCCTTCGACAGCATGCGACCATTGAGACCGTTACGGTAATCGGCGTGCAGGAACAGTGAGCACAGCTCGGAGTTTCCGGTCAGGTCGTTGGCCAGGAACAGCGTCGGGATCTCGCGATAGATGTTCAACTCTTGCGAAGCGCTGACGGTCAGGCCGACACGGAAGTTGTACCAGGGCTCACGCAGACCGACCGCGCCGGCAATGGCGGAAATACCCACCACGCGGCCGTCGTCGTCTTCAAGCACGAACAGGTAATCCGCATCGCCACGGCCGGCTTCGCCGCGAAAGGTCTTTTCAGCCCAGTCGACCCGATGGGTCAGGCGCTCTTCGTTGGCCGGCAACGTGGTCAGGCCAGTGCCGGTGCTGCGGGCCAGGTCGATCAGCGCGGATAAATCGCTGCTGCGTACGGGACGAACAATCATGCTATCTCCTCAAACGGGCCGCCTTCGCCACCCGTAAAACTCGCTAAGGCGTTAAACCGCCACCAGGCGCACGCTGGCACCTTCACCGACGCCCAAGGCCTCGGCCGCTTCCAGATCAAGCGTCACCGGTTTGCCCGGCGCGTAGTCCAGCTCAAGCAACACGGCGCGGTAATCCTGCAACTGGGCGTTGGCCACCAGATACTGGCGACCGGCACCTTTGACCGGCTCGCCGATCTTCACCGGCACCACACGGCTCTGGGCGATCGAACGGATCCCCGACACACGCGCATGCAGGGTCGGGCCGCCGTCGAAAATGTCGATGTAGTGATCGGTCTCGAAGCCTTCGCGCATCAGGATGTCGAAGGTGATCTGCGCACGCGGGTGTACCTGACCCATTGCCTCTTGGGCGGAGTCCGGCAGCAACGGCACATAGATCGGGTAATGCGGCATCAGCTCGGCGAGGAACGTACGGCTTTTCAACCCGCACAGGCGCTCGGCTTCGGCGTAGTTGAGGTCGAAGAAGTTGCGACCGATGGCGTCCCAGAACGGCGAGTCGCCATGCTCATCGCTGTAACCGACGATCTCGGTCACCACCGAATCGGCGAACCGCTCCGGGTGGCTGGCGACGAACAGCAGACGACCACGGGAATTGAGTTCGGCCCACGGCGAACCCACCAACTCACGCTGCACGTAGAAACTGGTCAGCAAGCTATTGCCGGTCAGGTCGTGGCACTGTGAAAGCACATGGATCTTGTTGTGGATCTTCAGCTCGCGGGAGGCGTGGACGAAGGTCTCGTTGCGAAAGCTGTAAAACGGTTCCGAATAACCGGCCGAAGCAACGATCGCCGAGCAGCCGACCAGTTTGCCGGTGGTGGAGTCTTCAAGGACGAAGAAATAACTCTCTTCACCGTTGAAGCTCACTTCGGCGGCGAACGAGGCTTCGCTCGCCGCGATCTTGTCGCTCAGACGTTCCACGTCATCCGGCAAGGAAGTGACACCAATCGGACTGTCCGCAGCCAGACGCTGTACCTCGCCCAGATCAGCCATTTGCGCGGGGCGCATCACCAGCATGGTGTCACTCCTTTCTCTTATAAAAATCACAGAAAAAACACCGAACATTGTTGGAGCGGGCTTGCCCGCTCCAACATTTGATATTGCCCGGTATCAAAAATTGGGTTCGACGCCTGAACCGCTCAGGCGTCGAAAGGTGTATCAAGCTTGCGTCAGTGTTGCAGCGGCACGTTCGAAGCGGTCCAGACCGGCATCGATATCAGCGTCCTCGACCACCAGGCTCGGGGCGAAACGGATCACGTCGGGACCTGCTTGCAGAATCATCAGGCCTTCTTTTTCAGCGGCGTTGAAGATGTCTTTGGCCTTGCCTTTCCAGGCCTCACTCAGCACGCAACCGATCAGCAAGCCGAGGCCACGCACCTGAGTGAACAGGCCGTACTTCTCGCCAATTTGCTCAAGACGGGTTTTGAACTTGTCGTGCTTGGCATTGACGCCGCTCAGCACTTCAGGGGTGTTGATCACGTCGATCACCGCTTCAGCAACCGCGCACGCCAGCGGGTTGCCGCCGTAGGTGGTGCCATGGGTGCCGACGACCAGATGTTTGGCCAGCGCTTCGGTGGTCAGCATCGCCGCGATCGGGAAACCGCCGCCCAGGCTCTTCGCGCTGGTCAGGATATCCGGGGTCACGCCGTAATGCTGGTAGGCAAACAGCTTGCCGCTGCGGCCCATGCCGGTCTGCACTTCATCGAACACCAGCAGCGCGTTGTTCGCATCGCACAGTTCGCGGGCACCTTGCAGGTAAGCCAGTTCGGCCGGCAGCACGCCGCCCTCGCCCTGGATCGGTTCGAGCACGACCGCGCAGGTCTTGTCGGAAACGGCCGCTTTGAGCGCCGCCAGATCGTTGTAGGGAACGTGGGTGATACCGGTGATTTTCGGGCCAAAACCGTCGGAATACTTCGACTGGCCACCCACATTCACGGTGAACAGGGTGCGACCGTGGAAGCTGTTCAGCGCGGCGATGATCTCGTATTTCTCAGTGCCGAAACGGTCGAACGCGACGCGACGGGCCAGCTTGAAGGCGGCCTCGTTGGCTTCGGCGCCGGAGTTGCAGAAGAACACACGCTCGGCGAAAGTTGCGTCGATCAGCTTGTGCGCCAGACGCAGGGCCGGCTCGTTAGTGAACACGTTCGAAACGTGCCACAGCTTGTTCGCTTGCTCGGTCAAGGCACCGACCAGCGCTGGGTGCGCGTGGCCCAATACGTTGACGGCGATGCCGCCGGCGAAGTCGATCAGCTCGCGGCCGGCCTGATCCCAGACGCGGGAACCGGCGCCACGCACCGGAATGAAAGCGGCAGGCGCGTAGTTGGGAACCATAACCTGGTCGAAATCGGCGCGTTGTACCGCAGCGTGCTCAACGGACATCGGAGTCTCCTGATGAGGGCCACCCGCCTGAAACTGGCGAGCGATGGGGGGATTGTAAGGACAGTTTTCAGCCCGGCCTTGCCGCCAAGCGACAACTTCTTATAGCGCAAACCCCGGTTTTTCCCGGGTTTACGGCAATGCGACAAATAGCGTCGCAAAGGCGCAGTTTAAACTGGCGCTGCCGATTGCGGCAGACGCGGGAGAATATCAACTCAGCCTCACGTCCAAGCGATAAATATGTACCGCACCTGGATCGCCACTTCCTGATTTGCTGTCGCTCTTTTCAACGGCCAAGGAACGGCACATGCATTTGCCTCAAGGACAGCACCCCACAGCTAGAACCGACACGACCGACCCGCAACACCCCGATGATCACTATCAGCACTTGAAGAACGCCCTGCCCGACTGGCTTGCCAACGTCTCCCCCACCCGACGCCAGGCCCTGAAAAAAGTCCAGCCGTCACAAACCCTCACACTGCAGGCGGTATCGACCGCACAGCATCAGAGACTCAAAGCCCTCAACGCCGAACACTGGACGGCGCAAAGTGAGGTCGACACGCAACTGGAACATTTGCAGGACGCCAGTGCCTTCGCCGAACCCTTGCTCAAGCAAGCGCTGAAAAGCCGCTTCGACCTGGATGTGGATGTGCGCAAGACGTTCCTGCGCCTGTATATCCCCGCAACCACGCCCTGGTTCCCGATCAGTACCGGCGCTCGGACCTGGACGGTCTCGCTGCTGGATGCCGCGCTGCATAACTTCGAAGAAAAGGAAACCCGCAACAAGGCCTTCGAAGCCGATTCGACTTACATCACCCAGCCCTCATCCACCGGCCAGTTCGATACCCTGCCGTCAATCAAGGCCAAACTGAGCATCGCGAACTTTACAAAACTGTGCCGGGAACTGGATATCGGCGCGCAATACAAAACCCATCTGGAAGCCCACCTGGGCTTCTCCGATCCGGCAGTGGCAACGTCGCTGCGCCAGAAGATTGATGCAAGTGAAAAAGCCGCGATGCGCGCAGCGCTGCAAATGGCACTGATGAACCGTGACATTTCGCAAAGTTCTTTTCGCCTGATCGACGCGATGCTCGACGGGCTGCAAGGCATACGAATCAACAGCGTGCCCGTGGTGCGTCATGACGTGACGATGATGGGCGCCACGCTTACCGGTATCGTCGTGTTTGCCCCCAGCCTGGAGGAGGCGCGAAAAAACGCCCAAGTGGTGGCCTATGTCCCGGAAGACCCCGAGCACCCGTTCAAGGAATATGCCTCGGCGCTCGAGATGGTCATTGAATTGACCCGACAGTTGCGCTCAAAGGATTACCAGCACTTTTTCAGCCGGTTCGTGAATCACGAACACCGCGGTTTTTTCTTCTCCGGCCTCAATGACCGCCTGAGCAAAATCAAATGGCACCCAAGCGAGAAAGGGAGCTCTGAACCCGCCTGGCGGGCGTCCCCGGTCGAGCGCCCCAATCTGGAGACGGCATTCATCCCGTTCCACGACGACCTGTGGCAACACCTCTATCAGGCGAAACTCAACAAGATCCTCAATGACGCCCGTTTCATCGCCGTGCCGACCGCTTCGGTCGACCAGAAAGCCCGCTGGGCCTTCTGGGATTCGGTGGTCAATATCATTTCGACGATCGTGCAGACCGCAGCGCTGGTCGTTGCGCCGTTCGTGCCCGTGCTGGGCGAAGCGATGATGGCGTACATGGCTTATCAGTTTCTCAACGAGGCCTTCGAAGGCATCATCGAATGGGCACAGGGGCGCACCACCGAAGCGTTCGAACACTTGATGAGCACCCTCGAATCGCTGATCCAGTTGGGGTTGTTTGCAGTCGGCGGGAACATTGCCGTGGCCGAGCTTCCCAAGATTTTGCCCAAAGAAATCGTCGCCTTCATCGACCGTTTCAAAACGGTCAAAATGACCAACGAACAAGTCCGTTACTGGGATCCTGATCTCGGTCGCTATCAACAGGAGAGCGCTCCTGACGCCGACTCCACGCCTAATCAACTGGGCCTGCACGAGCATCAGGGCAAACATCTGTTGCCGCTCGAAAACGCCCATTTTGCCGTGAGCGAAAGCACAATCCCCGGCCAGTACCGGATCGAACACCCGACCCGTCCCGATGCTTACCAGCCGCTGTTGCGACACAACGGCGACGGCGCCTGGCACACGGAACTCGAACAACCACTGGAATGGGACAAGCCCACGGCGTTGCGCCGGATCGGCCCCTTGGTCGAGTCGTTTTCCCCACTCGAACGCGAAACGATTCTTCAGGTCAGCGGGGTCAACGAAGGCGCCCTGCGCAAAATGCATGTCGAACAGGAAAAACTGCCGCCGCTGCTGGCCGACAGCATCCAGCGCTTCAAGATCGATCAGCAACTGCAACGTTTTAACGACTATCTGAGCAGCGATGCGCCCGAGCAATACCTGCGCGCCGACCCGGTCATGCAGTTGCAACTGTTGACCGAGCAGGGTCGCTGGCCTGCCGGCAAACGCCTGCGTTTGCTGGATAAACAAGGCGAACTCATCTGGCAATCCTCCAGTGACGAGCGCTTGCCGCTGACCGAGTTGCATCAAGACAGCCTGATCGGCGACGACCTGCTCAAAAGCCTGTTTTATGCCCTCGACGAGGCGCAAGGCAAAGCCCTGCTGGGCATGGAGTTTTCCGGCCCGACGCCGCCACTGGACGTACGCAGCCAGATGCTTCGCAAGCAACTGGCCCAGCTCGCCATGCAACAACGCAGCGTCATGTTCGAGGCGCGCTATCAGGCGCTGCAGCACAGCGACGATCCACTGGCGCAGCCCCTGCTCCAGCACGATCCGGCGCTACCGGCCGCCGTCACCCGCGAATTACTCGCCACGACCACCAGTGACGAACTGCTGGCCATCAGCGAAGGGCAAGTGCCGGCGCGTCAGCAGCAACTCATGCAACTGGCCCGTCAGGAAGTGCGTGTCACCCGCGCCTATGAAGGGCTGGAGCTCGATTCCGTCAACAACCCGGATTCTGACACCCTGGCACTGCACAGCCTCAAACTGTTACCTGGCTGGAGCGGCGATGTACGTATCGAAATCCGCGACGGGTACTACGAAGGGCCGATACTCGACAGCACCGGCCGCAGCGATGCCCCCGCGCAGAAAATCCTCGTGCGAAAAAGCGATGGCAACTATCAGCCCTACGATGAACGCGCTCAGGAGCTGCATTCGGCCACCGATTTCTATTCAAGCCTGCTCCACGCCTTGCCGGATGCCGATCGCCGGGCGTTGAACCTGCAAATCAGCGACGCAGGTAAATTGAAGCAAGCGATTCGAGCGAATCCGATGGCGCGCAGCGAACTGCGGGTTGCGATTGCACAACCACCGCTACCGGAGCCCGTTATCGATACGTTGCGCCTGGTCGGTGTTGAAAGTCATCCACCAACACGCAGTGCGCAAGCGCGAACGCTCGCTGAGCGGATACTTGAGGTCTATCCGAACGAATCGCCAGCCGAAGTGCAGATGTTCATTTTCGAGCACCAGCGAGGCGCGGGTGGTGTGCGAGGCGAGCTCTCGCGACTTCACCGCGAGTACATCAGGCTCAGCGACGATCTGCGTCGCTGGCAGTTCGATGTGCCGTCGCACGACCCGCAGACAGGTCTGGCGTTGACACCGATTCAGCGCAGAGCCGCCCTGCAAAGCCGTTCGACCCTCAGACGCGGGATCGAGCGGTGCTGGCGCAAGCAAACGCGCGGACCGGCCGGTTACCTGATGCAGATCACTGACCCGATCATTGGCGAGCTTCCTGTGCTGGATGCTGACTTCAGCCACGTCACCTCTCTGGCGATCAATGGCATCAGAAGTACCCGCGGTGTCGATCAGTTCTTGCAGCGTTTCCCCACATTGATGTATCTGGATGTGCAAAACGCCAACCTGCCAAATCTGCCGTCCGCCCTCACCTCGATGCCGGTGCTGCGGCAACTGATTCTGCGCAATTGCAACCTGCGCCTCGGCGCTGGCGATCAGGTTTTACTGGCTTCATTGTCAGACCTGTCCGTTCTCGATCTTCAGGACAACCCGCTAGGGCTGCACCTCGATATCCAGCCAATGACCTCGCTGCGTTTACTCAACCTGACCAATACCGGTATCACGGAGGCGCCAGCCAATCTGCTGAGCCACCCACGATTGGTCAGCGGTAAATTCGCCAGCAACCTGATCACCGAAGTGCCGGACGCCTTATTCACACTCAACAGCATGCTCAGCGACGGCTTCAATTTCGCCGACAACCCGCTGAGCGCCGCCTCGCGAGAACGCGTGAAAACCCATTACCAGCGCACCACAAAGCACTTCGGGGTAGTGCCTGAAGAAGTCGACATCAACCGCACGATCAACCTGTTTGCGGCACTCGAGCCTGCGCAGGCTACCGACGTGTTCTATCAACTGCCCGGAACGCTGGCTCAAGGTCGGGCGCAACTGACCCAATGGGAAGTCGAATTCAGACAGATGAAGGATGGCCTTGCGCAATGGAGCCGAAACATTCCCGAAAACGACCCCACGACCGGCCAACCGCTGAACCTGAACGAGCAATCCAGTGAACTGATGCACCGCGAGCGATTCGCTCAGGCGCTGGAGCAATTCTGGGGCAGCAGAACCCCACACCAGCCCACGCTCAGAAGCTGGTACCTGGAGGCGAATCTGGACTTCATCGGCGATCTGCCAACGCTGGATGCCGACTTCAGCCACGTCTCCAAACTGAGCCTGACCGGCAATAAAGACGTTTCAGCGCTGACGCCATTTCTGCATCGTTTCCGGAACCTGGAAGCGCTGCATCTGTTTGATTTCGATCTGGAACCGGCGTCCAGTTCGATCATCGGTTTTCCTCGCCTGACCACGCTGGAGCTGAAGAATTGTGCGGTGGTGCTGACCCCGGAAAACCAGGCAGCTCTTTGCACCATGAGCAGCCTGGAAACACTGGAGCTGGGCAACAATCCGCTGGGCACACTGCCCGACCTGAATCTGCTGCCCAACCTGACTTATATCGATGTGAGCAACGCTGGCTTGTCCACCGTCCCGGACGGCGTCATCGATCACCCGAATCTGCGCACGATGATCTTCAGCGACAACCTCATCACCGAACTGCCCGAGGCCATTTTCGAACTGCCCCCCAATCGCAGCGACGGGATGGATTTTGCCGATAACCCTCTATCAGCCGCGACTCGCGAACGGATCAAAATCTATTACCGCAAGACGGGGCAAGACTTCGATGTGCAGGCCGATCCGGCCGACATTGCCGTGGCCCGGGAACTGTTTCCACAACTGGATGCGCAGGAAGCCAGTGACATGATCTACGACTTGCCCGGCACCCTGGTCGATAGTCATGATCAACTCGGTCGCTGGCAAACCGAGCTCACCACGCTGACAGCCAATCTCGCCACGTGGGCGCCTAAGGTTCCCTCCCTCCATCCCGTCACCGGTGAAGCCCTGACGGCCATCGAATTGCTCAACGAGTACGCATACCGCAAGGCGTTCGGGCAAAAGCTTGAGAACTTCTGGCGTCATCGCTTGACCCTGTCCGGAATGCGTGACGATTCTTTTTCCTCGGGCCTGCCATTCATCGGTGACATGCCCGTGCTCACGACAGACTTCAGCCACGTCTCGAACCTGCACCTCAAGGGCAATCCTGCCTTGCGTGGAATCGAACCGTTCCTTGATCTATTTCCCAGAGTGCAATCGCTTGAGATGCGCGACCTCACCATGGAGCAATTCCCCGCGCCCGTTGGTCGCATGCAGGAACTGAAGGATCTGACGCTGAACCATTGCCAGCTCACGTTGACCCCCGAGGGGCAAAACACACTGATCTCACTGAGCGACCTTGAACGTCTGGACCTGAGCAACAACCCGTTGACGCTGGCACCGGATATCGCGGCGATGCCAAAATTGAATGACATTCGCTTGTCCAACTGCAGCCTGACCGAACTGCCAAATGGTCTCGAAGCACATCCCAACCTGAAATCAGTTCTGCTCGAAAGCAACCGCATCACCGAATTACCCGAAGCGTTTTTTCAAATCGACGCCGATCTGGCTGACGGCGTCGATCTGTATGACAACCCTTTGTCGGACGCCAGTCGTGATCGCATCAAGACGTTCTACAACCAACAAGGATGCGACCTTGGCGTGCAGGCCGATCGTGCTGACATCGGCCGCGCGCGCGCCTTGTTTCCGGAGTTGGAAGACGAAGACGCCAACCATATGATCTACAAACTGCCGGGCTCGCTGGACGACGGTCGAGCCCAGCTTTTGCGCTGGGAAAGCGAAATGGCCCAAATGGATCGCGACCTCAATGCCTGGACCGAGGCCATTGCGGCAAGCGACCCCGAGACTGGCCAGCCACTCAGTACCACCGAGGTGGCAACCGAGCGCGAAGCCAGACAAGAGTTCAGCAACGATCTTCAGCAGTTCTGGCGCCAGCGCCGCGCAGACAAACTTGAGCTGCGCTCCAATACGCTCACTGCCGAACTGCCCTTCACCGGTGATCTGCCCGCCCTGTCGGCTGACTTCAGCCATGTCAAACAATTGTCCTTGCAGGGCAAATCAACGCAAAACGTCCCGGACGCGTTCCTGAACTGTTTCCCTGGTTTGTCGGGGCTGGAAATGCGCGATATTGCCCTGCGCCGCTGGCCTCAGGCGCTGAACAGGATGCCCTCGCTGCTGACCCTGGCGCTTAGCAACTGTGGTGTGGTCTTTGACGCCCAGGCGCAAGCCATGCTTTCAGGCATGCGCCGGCTGACGATGCTCGATCTGTATAAAAATCCACTGGGTGTGGTGCCTGACGTTTCGCCGCTCAAGGCGCTGACTTACCTCGACCTGTCCGAAACCGGTATCGACAGCGTCCCGGCCGGCCTGACGGAGATTGCCGACCTCAACACCGTGTTGTTGAACGATAACCGCATCACCGAGTTGCCGGAGGCGCTCTACAACCTCCCCGACCCGGTCAGCAATGGCATCGCTCTGGACGATAACCCGATGTCTGCAAAGACGCGCGATCAGATCAAAGCCTATTACCAACGTACCGGCAGGCATTTTTTCGTACTGGCCGAACAGGCCGATGTCGAACGGGTACAAGCGTTGTATCCACATTTTTCGCAGACCCAAGCCAGCGATCTGATTTACCACCTGCCCGGCACATTGGCGGATGGACGCGTTGAACTGGCACGTCGAGAGACCGAACTGACGACCCTCAACAACGACCTTGAGCACTGGATGAACGCGCAGTTGCTTGACCCCGTCACCCGCCAATCGCTGGAACCGCAAGCGCGGCTGCAAGAGCAATCCAAAAGGATGAAATTCAAGGAAAGCCTGGAAAATGCCTGGCGTCGCAAATCATCCGCAATTCAGTCCGCGTCCAGCCTGACCCTCGACCTGTCGTTCATCGGAGACCCGCCTGCCTTGGCCGCGGACTTCGGGCATGTGCTTGAACTGGATCTGACCAGCACGGCTACCGTTGCGCCGCGAACCGAAGGCTTGCTCGCCCGCTTCCCTAACCTGCTGAGTCTTAAGATGCGGGGGTTTGAACTCGAGAGCATTCCCGCCGAGGTTTTAAGCATGAAGAAACTCAAGCTGCTGAATCTGCCCGAGTGCAGCATCCGCCTGACAGAAGACACTGCGAATGCGCTGGGGACTCTGGAAGAAATCGACAGCCTGGACTTAAGCAACAATCCCCTAGGACGCGCGCCCGACATCAGCCGCATGAAGCAACTGACCCGCCTGGATCTGAGTAATACCGGACTCACCGAGACGTGGCCGGCACTGTTCGACTCCATCACACTGAGCCACGCCGACCTTTCGGATAACGCGATCACCGAGTTGTCGATTGAAATACTGCGTGGTGATCGTCAGTTGATCGCCCACTTCAACTTCGATGGTAATCCGTTGTCGGGGCTGGCTCGCAGACGGCTTGAAGACTATGCACAATTGCGCGCAGCCAGGCTGAATGAACCGCGCTGGCGCCAGCAGATCACCGTGGGGGATGACACGAGCTCATCGTCGTCTTCGACGTTTGCGACCTCGCCGCAATCGGAGAATTAACAATAGTCGCCAACCCGACGCGGCTCAGCCGCGCTCGGGCGGCACCGACGACAATTCGAACGGGCTGCTGCTTCGCCGCTGGTTGCGATCTTCTCGCGGCGTGGCACCGAAGAAGTTGCGATAAGCGCTGGAGAAGTGCGGCCCCGAGGAGAAGCCGCACGACAGACCGATCTGAATGATCGACTTGCTGGTTTGCATCAACATTTGCCGGGCCTTGTTCAGGCGCAGTTCCAGGTAGTACTGGCTCGGCACACGATTGAGGTATTGCTTGAAGATCCGCTCCAACTGCCGACGGGATACGCACACATGCTGGGCAATTTCGTCGGTGGTCAGCGGCTCTTCGATATTGGCTTCCATCAGCAACACCGCCTGGGTGAGCTTCGGATGGCTGGAGCCCAGACGGTTCTGCAACGGAATGCGCTGACGCTCGCCGCCCTCGCGGATGCGCTCCACCACCAGTTCTTCGGACACCGCACCGGCCAGCTCTGCACCGTGATCACGCGCCAGCACTGCCAGCAACAAGTCGAGCACCGACAGGCCGCCACACGCGGTCAAGCGATCACGGTCCCAGTCGAACAGATGGCTGGTCGCGATGACTTTAGGGAAACGCTCCGCGAAATCGTCCTGCCAGCGCCAGTGGACGGCAGCGCGGTAACCGTCGAGCAAACCGAGTTGCGCCAACGGATACACGCCGGCCGACAGACCTGCGATCACACAGCCAGCCCGCACCAGTTGTTTCAGTGCACTGCTCAGAGCCGGCGCCAAAGACGTCGGTGGCTCATCGGCGAGCAGAAACAGTTTCTGGAAGTTTTCGAGCTTGCCGGCCCATGGCTCGCCGGGCAATTGCCAGGCACCTTCGGCGGGAGGCTCGGCCTGCAAGAACGTCAACTCGTAGACCACGTCCGGGTGCACACGCTGAGCAACACGCAAGGCCTCCTCCGCCAGCGCCAGCGTCAACGCTTTAGTGCTGGGCCAAATCAGGAAACCAATTCGATGGGCAGTCATGGGCGGGCAATCCGAAACGAAGAACGGTGATGAAGGCAAGGGCCAATGCTAGCCCGAAATCGAAACTGTCGCAGATCCATTGTGGGAGCGGGCTTGCTCGCGAATGCGGTAGATCAGACACCAATGATGTCGACTGATACACCGCTTTCGCGAGCAAACCCGCTCCCACAGGGGGCCGAGCAAGTTTTCAGGTCGCGAAGCATGACCTAATTGGGTGCATAACGGGAGCGATTACTTGAGGCTACCCGAGAGGAACTGTTGCAGACGTTCCGATTGCGGATTGACCAGCACTTCACGCGGATCGCCGCTTTCTTCCACGACACCTTTGTGGAGGAATACCAACTGGTTCGACACTTCACGGGCAAAGCCCATTTCGTGGGTGACCACCACCATGGTGCGGCCTTCCTGAGCCAGCGCCTGCATGACTTTGAGCACGTCGCCTACCAGTTCCGGGTCGAGCGCCGAGGTCGGTTCGTCGAACAGCATCACTTCCGGTTCCATCGCCAGCGCACGAGCAATCGCCACACGCTGCTGCTCGCCACCGGACATGTGCCCCGGGAACGCATCCTTACGATGGGCCACGCCGACCTTGTTCAGGTAATGCTCGGCTTTCTCGCGGGCTTCGGCCTTGGACATGCCCAGCACATGCACCGGCGCTTCCATGATGTTTTCCAGCGCGGTCATGTGCGACCACAGGTTGAAATGCTGGAACACCATCGACAGACGCGAACGCATACGCTGCAGTTGCTTTGGATCAGCGGCTTTCAGCGCGCCGTCCTTGTTCGCGACCAGTTTCAGCTCTTCGTTGTTGAGCAGAATCTTGCCCGCGTGCGGCTGCTCAAGCAGGTTGATGCAACGCAGGAAAGTACTTTTGCCGGAGCCACTGGAGCCGATGATGCTGATCACATCGCCGGCTGCCGCTTTCAGGGACACGCCCTTGAGCACTTCGTGACTGCCATAGCGTTTATGCAGGTCTTGGACTTCAAGTTTGTACATGCGGTCGGTTCTCACAAAAACAGTCAGTCAGTCGTTGAGCAAGCGCCCGTGACGCAGCGCTTCGCGCCCCGCCACCTTGGCCAGCCAGAAACCGGGTTGGGCATAGCGCAGCCGTTCAATGGCAAACAGCACCCCGGACGTACCAGCACACACCGTGCTGACCCGATCAGACACAGGGTCGATCACTTCAAAAATCTCATCACCGGCCTCGACCCATTCGCCGGGTTTACGCACAAAGCTCACCACGCCCGGGTGCGGCGCGAACAACAATTCGGTGCCTTCGAACGGCATGCCTTCGCACGGCTCGTGTGCCGGGCTCGGCCACTCGCCGCAGATCAAGCCCTGCTCGGCGAGAAACGCCAGAATGCCTTCAGCATGGGCCTGGGCATCAGCGCGGCCAGTGTCAGCCTGACCGCCCAGCTCGATGGTCGTCGCCAGACAAGCCAAAGGAATCTGCGCCTGCGGGAACTGACGCGACAGGCGCAGCCACGGCAGCGAACAGGCTTCATCGAAGGAGCTGCCGCCGGAATCTTCCGCCAGCAAACCCACTTTCACATTCAGATGCGCGGCCAGTGAACGCCACTGCGGCCAGTGCTGCGGCAACGCATACAGGTGCAGTGCCGCTTCAGCATCACAGTGCAAGTCGAGCACCACGTCGGCGGTGCAGGCGTGGCTGAGCAATACGCGCTGCATGCCTTGCAACTGGCTGCTCGCGGGCGGCAATGCCGCCAGATGATCGGCCATCGCCTGACGGATCAGGCGAATATTGGCGTGCGAATCGTCACCCAGGCTGCCGGCCAACGCCGCCGCAACCGGCGCGCTCAGCTCAACGAAGTCACGGTTGAAATTCTTGCCACTGCCCGCCTCGAAACGGCCTTGGTGATTGCCTTGCAGCAACTGACCAAGACCCAACGGGTTGGCCACCGGCACCAGCTCGATCACGCCGTTGAGCAGGCCTTTGTCTTCGAGTTCGCCGAGGCGCTTTTTAAGCTCCCAGGCGGTGCGCATGCCCGGCAATTCGTCAGCGTGCAGGCTGGCCTGAATGTAAGCCTTGCGCTCGCCGCTGCCGAAACGAAACACCGAAATCCTGCGCTCGCTGCCCAGATGGCTCCACGGCAAAACGTGGTCGATACGTTCCATATCAGTGCTTCCGCGGGGCCAGATAGCTCAGCCAGCGACGCTCGGCCAGCTTGAACAACTTGACCAGAATGAAGGTCAGGCACAGGTAGAACACGCCAGCGGTGATGTACGCCTCGAAAGGCAGGTAGTACTGCGCGTTAACGGTACGGGCCGCACCCGTGATGTCGATCAGGGTCACGATGGACGCCAGACTGGTGGTCTGCAGCATCATGATCACTTCGTTGCTGTACTGCGGCAACGCGCGGCGCAGGGCCGACGGCAGCAGGATGCGCTTGTACATCTTGAAGCGCGACATGCCCATGGCTTTGGCCGCTTCGATCTCACCGTTCGGCGTCGCCTTCAGGCTGCCGGCGATGATTTCCGCGGTGTAGGCGCTGGTGTTCACGGCGAACGCCAGGCATGCGCAGAACGTAGCGCTGGACAGCCACGGCCAGAGGAAGCTTTCACGTACAGCTTCAAACTGGGCCAGACCGTAGTAGATCAGGAACAGTTGAACCAGCATCGGCGTACCGCGAATCACGTAGGTGTAGAGCCACGCGGTGCCGTTGACGATCGAGTTCTTGGAGACGCGCATCAGCCCCAGCGGCAACGCCGCCAGCAGACCAAAGAACAGCGACAGCGCGAGCAGTTTGAGGGTGGTCAACAGGCCGCCGAGGTACAGCGGCATAGCCTCCCAAATGACGTTGTAGTCGAAGATCATAGATCAGCCGCCCTTACGCCTACCGAGTAGCGCTTCTCAAGTTGACGCAATGCCAGCAACGAGACACTGGTGATCACCAGGTACATCGCCGCCACTGCAAGGAAGAAGGTGAAAGGCTCGCGAGTGGCATCCGCCGCCTGCTTGGCCTTGAACATCATGTCTTGCAGACCGACCACCGAAATCAGCGCAGTCGCCTTGGTCAGTACCAGCCAGTTGTTGGTGAAGCCTGGAATCGCCAAGCGAATCATCTGCGGCACCATCACCCGGAAGAACACCTGAAAACTGCTCATGCCGTAGGCCATGCCCGCTTCGGCCTGCCCCTTGGGGATCGCCATGAACGCGCCACGGAAGGTTTCCGACAGGTACGCCCCGAAGATGAAACCGAGGGTGCCGATACCGGCGGCCAACGGGTTCAGGTCGATGTAATCGTTGAAGCCGAGCAGCGGCGCCACGCGGTTGAGCAAGTCCTGACCGCCGTAGAAAATCAGCAGGATCAGCACCAGATCGGGAATCCCGCGGATCACCGTGGAATACAGATCGCCCAGCCACGCCAGCCAGCGCACCGGCGACAGGCGCAGTGCAACACCGATCAGCCCGAGAACGATGGCCAGAGCCATGGACGACAAGGCGAGCTGAAGCGTCAGCCATGCGCCATCGAGGATGACAGCCCCGTAGCCTTTCAACATGATTCAGGTCCTCGAAAGTAGGGATGAAAAAATGGCGCAAACCGCAGAGATCCTGTTGCTTGCGCCATTTCGGACTTGTCGCAGAGACGTATTACTTGCCGTAGATATCGAAGGCGAAGTACTTGTCCTGGATTGCTTTGTATTTGCCGTTTTCGCGGATGGCCGCGATGGCCGCGTTGATCTTGTCTTTCAGGGCATCGCCCTTACGCACAGCGATGCCTACGCCGTCGCCGAAGTATTTGACGTCGGTGAAAGCCGGGCCTGCGAAGGCGAAACCTTTACCGGCGTCGGTGTTCAGGAAACCGTCTTGCAGCAGGGTGGCATCAGCCAGGGTGCCGTCGAGGCGACCGGCGGCCACGTCGAGGTAGATCTCGTTCTGCGAACCGTACGGCTTGATCTCGGCGCCCAGTGGAGCCAGGACTTCGCGGGCGAAACGCTCGTGGATCGAACCACGTTGCACGCCGATGTTCTTGCCCTTGAGCTCAGCCAGACCTTCGCTGACCTGAGTACCGGCCTTCATGACCAGACGTGCCGGGGTGTTGTAGTACTTGTTGGTGAAGTCGACGGACTTCTTGCGGTCTTCAGTGATCGACATGGACGACAGGATCGCGTCGATCTTGCGCACTTTCAGTGCCGGGATCAGACCGTCGAACTCTTGCTCGACCCATACACACTTGACCTGCATCTGCTCGCACAGCGCATTGCCGATGTCATAGTCGAAACCGACGATGCTGCCGTCCGGCGCTTTGGAAGCGAACGGAGGGTAGGCCGCTTCGATACCGATCTTCACAGGTTTTTCGTCAGCGAAGGCATTGAGCGACAGCACGGACAGTGCCAGGGCGCCAAGCAGCACAAGTTTCTTCATCTTGAGACTCCATCGGTAAAGGGCAAAAACGGCAGAGTGAGCAACAGCCCAATATGCGAAGGGGTGAATCGGAAAATCCGTTGCTGCATCGGTGGGAAATTTCCTATTGAAACCGCAGGAGGTTTCAACGTTAGCCACGATGAGCCAGTGATCGGCATTCTAACGACAGGCCCGAAGTCGATATTTCTTCAATGCGACAACTAATTACAGATGCACCGAGAAACCGACTTGAGCACATTGACAGTCTTGCAATTTCATGCAAGAGCGAAAGACAGTGAACCGATCTATACTGCAAATTGCGGGCCTATTATTCGCAAACCCTTCTAATCCGGCAAGCGCAGCGTTGTGTCTTATTTTTCTCGCCTGGTTTTGAGGCTCTGAAACGGGGCGATGCGTTTCCCCTCGCCCCGGTTTGGCGCTGGCGGTTACACATTTGGTTACGGGGATGAAGACGGGTAACAGGCGGAAATGTCTTACGCGGGAAATCGATAATTATTGGTTGGGTGGTTTCGGTTTCTGGCTGCGGACTACACCAGCGCCTGACAAATTGCCTTCGCGAGCAAGCCAGCACATAAACAACAGACACAAAAAAGCCCCATCCGGCCTACACCGAACAGGGCTTTCCTACACATCAACCCGCTACTTAAGCAACATTCATGGTCTTGTGCGTATCAATCAAATGCTGCACCACACCCGGGTCCGCCAGCGTCGAGATATCCCCCAACCCGTCGTACTCAGCCGTGGCAATCTTGCGCAGAATGCGGCGCATGATCTTGCCCGAACGAGTCTTCGGCAGCCCCGGCGCCCACTGGATCACGTCCGGCGAAGCAATCGGGCCGATCTCTTTACGCACCCAGTTCTTCAACTCCAGACGCAATTGCTCGGTCGGCTCCTCGCCATTTTTCAGGGTGACGTAGACATAAATGCCCTGCCCCTTGATGTCGTGCGGCACACCAACCACCGCCGCTTCAGCGACTTTCGGGTGGGCAACCATCGCGCTTTCGATCTCGGCCGTACCCATGCGGTGGCCGGAGACGTTGAGCACGTCATCCACCCGCCCGGTGATCCAGTAGTAACCATCGGCATCACGACGCGCACCGTCACCGGTGAAGTACATGCCTCGGAACGTCTTGAAGTAGGTGTCGACGAAGCGGTCATGGTCGCCATACAGCGTGCGCGCCTGACCTGGCCACGAATCGAGAATCACCAGATTGCCTTCAGCCTCGCCCTCGATAATGTTACCGAGGTTGTCGACCAACGCCGGCACCACACCGAAGAACGGCCGCGCCGCCGAACCCGGCTTCAGCGCATGGGCGCCCGGCAACGGGCTCATCATGTTGCCGCCCGTCTCGGTCTGCCACCAGGTATCAACGATCGGGCAACGGGACTTGCCCACATTCTTGTAATACCAGTCCCAGGCTTCCGGGTTGATCGGCTCACCCACCGAACCGAGCAAGCGCAGGCTGCTGCCATCAGCGCCTTCAACAGCGGCCTGACCCGAAGCCATCATTGCGCGGATCGCGGTCGGCGCGGTGTAGAGGATGTTGACCTTGTGCTTGTCGACAATCTTCGCCACCCGAGTGATGTCCGGGTAGTTCGGCACACCTTCGAACAGCAACGTGGTCGCGCCGTTGGCCAGCGGGCCGTAGACGATATAACTGTGGCCAGTGACCCAGCCAACGTCGGCCGTGCACCAATAAACTTCCCCCGGGCGGTAGTCGAACACACGCTCGTGGGTCATCGCCGCATACAGCAGATAACCGCCCGTGGTGTGCTGCACGCCCTTCGGCTTGCCGGTGGAGCCTGAGGTGTAAAGGATGAACAGCGCTTCCTCAGCGCCCATCTCTTTGGGCGCGCACACGCTGCCCGCCACTTTCATCAGGTCTTCGTACCAGATGTCGCGATGCTGGTTCCACTTGATGTCGCCACCGGTGCGCTTGCACACGATGACTTTCTGGATGCTGCTGGTTTCCGGGTTGGTCAGCGCGTCGTCGACGTTGGACTTGAGCGGGATCTTCTTGCCGGCACGAATGCCTTCGTCAGCGGTGATCACCACTTTGGATTTGCAGTCGATGATGCGACCGGCCAGGGCTTCCGGCGAGAAGCCACCGAACACCACCGAGTGAATCGCGCCGATCCGGGTGCAGGCCAGCATGGCGACCACGGCTTCGGGAATCATTGGCATATAGATAGTCACCACGTCGCCGCGGTGTACATCCTGACCACGCAGGGCGTTGGCGAGTTTGCACACTTGTTCGTGCAGTTCGCGGTAAGTGATGTTGCGGCTTTCGGAAGGATCGTCACCCTCCCAGATGATTGCCACTTGATCGCCGCGCTCGGCCAGATGACGGTCGAGGCAGTTATAGGAAACGTTCAGGGTGCCATCGGCGAACCACTTGATGTCGACATGGTGATCGTCGAACGAAGTCTGTTTCACCGTGGTGAAAGGCTTGATCCAGTCAAGACGCTGGGCTTGCTCGCGCCAGAAGCCGTCAGGGTTGACGACCGACTGCTGGTACATGGCTTTGTAGGTCGCCTCGTCAGTCAGCGTGTTAGCCAGAACCTCGGGACGAACGGGATACAGAGAAGCCGCACTCATCTTTCCTACCTCGGTGTAATAGTTGTTTTTGTATGACCCAGTTGTATCCGGGCCGGCCCCATAGAACCATTCGACGATGGTAGTAACAAGCCCCTACAAAACATCCAGTTACCCCGACCGCAAGCCTGACGCCCCTCTCCCAAACACTCCCCCCCCTGTGGGAGCTTGCCTGCAAGCGATTCAGACAACTCGCTCTTTCAGGCAAATTGCTTGGCGAGAACTCGATATCGACCGATTGTTACCAAATCTGCCAAAGGTGTTTATCAAAACCCGCTCTGTTTACCCCCACCTCACCTCCCTAGAATTCACCTCGCCGACAAGGCAAAGCGATTAACAACGATACAGCCCCCACGAAGGCCGTTAATCCAGCTCTCAAGTAATAACTGCAAACGATGAAGTTACACACGCAACCCCATAAAGGTTGCGTGACCCCACTCGACCTCAAAAAGGTAAATCCGAATGAAAGCTTTATGGGTTCTGGCCATCAGCTGTCTGTGCGCAACCGCCATGGCAGACGAGGCCCCGACTGACGTCGCCCAGCAACAACCGGCCGTCGAGGAATACACCTACTCGACTCACCTGGACATCGCCAAAGTTGTCTCCATGAGCGAAGTGCCCAATGTCTGCGAAGTGGTTCCGGCCAAAATGGAATACGACGACTCCAAAGGTCAGCGCCACATCCTGCGTTACAGCATCATGGGCAATGGCTGCACCAATTGACGATTGAGACTGCACCGAATCGGATCTCTCAGCGCTTCATTGAGGGTCGATTCCAGCCCGACTTCGGTCGGGCTCAGTTGTGTCTGGAGTCGTCAAAAATGCTTGCAAAACACTAGATGTAGTGAAAAACACGGTTTTTTGTTCGTTTTTTGAGCAATTCCACATTTACGAAATTTCTTCGAAAAAAAATCTATCCCTGGCAAAGCCCTGTAAACCCACGCTCTCACTGAAAAACCACCCTCCCCGACCGCTCCATGCGCGGATTCGCCTCAGCACGGCCCGTTTTTTTTCCCTATAATGCCGCCCTAATCGGGACAGCAATATTCCCTTACAGGGATGAACAGCCCATCTGAAGCCCCGCAGCAGCGTTCAACGCCAGCTGCGCCCGTCAGAGGCTCTCGGAACCCCGAACAAAATTCTGTTTTATTGCCTGCCTTAGCTGCTGCAAAAAACGATTCCTTAAGATCCAACGCGGTCTGTACGACCGTGTGAAAAACCAAACCATCAGGTTTCACACGGGGCGACAGGCCCTCAAGCAGGAGACGACACGTCATGCTGAGCTGGGACGAATTCGACAAAGAAGACAGTGAGGTAGCAGCAGTGAAAGGCGCCAACGCCGGCCACGCTACTGAAGCCAACATGGACCGCCTCGACAACGCCGGCGGCGCCGCCGCGCTCGAAGCCCGCGCCGTCACCGCCGACGACTCGGCCGCCGTGGCCCGCGCCAAGGCTGCACTGAACTCCCTCGACGTCGCCGAAGGCCTCGCCGAACTCGAAGGCGCCTCCGCCCGTGTCGCCGTTGACGAAAAGCGCATGATCAACTGCCGCGCCGACCTCAACCAACTCGTACCCTTCAAGTACGACTGGGCCTGGCAGAAGTACCTGGACGGTTGCGCAAACCACTGGATGCCGCAAGAAGTCAACATGACCGCCGACATCGCCCTCTGGAAAAACCCGGAAGGCCTGACCGACGACGAGCGCCGCATCGTCATGCGCAACCTCGGCTTCTTCTCCACCGCCGACTCCCTGGTTGCCAACAACCTCGTTCTGGCCGTGTACCGCCTGATCACCAACCCGGAATGCCGCCAGTACATCCTGCGCCAGGCCTTCGAAGAAGCGATCCACACCCACGCCTACCAGTACTGCATCGAATCGCTGGCCATGGATGAAGGCGAGATCTTCAACATGTACCACGAGATCCCATCGGTCGCGAAAAAAGCAGCCTGGGGCCTGAAATACACCCGTTCGATCTCCGATCCGAAGTTCGAAACCGGCACCCCGGACACCGACAAAGAACTGCTGCGCAACCTGATCGCCTACTACTGCGTGCTGGAAGGCATCTTCTTCTACTGCGGCTTCACCCAAATCCTCTCCATGGGCCGCCGCAACAAAATGACCGGTGTCGCCGAGCAGTTCCAATACATCCTGCGCGACGAATCCATGCACCTGAACTTCGGCATCGACGTGATCAACCAGATCAAAATCGAAAACCCACACCTGTGGGATGCCGAAATGAAGGAAGAAGCGACCCAGATGATCCTGCAGGGTACGCAGTTGGAGATCGAATACGCACGCGACACCATGCCTCGCGGCGTACTGGGCATGAACGCGGCGATGATGGAGGACTACCTGAAGTTCATCGCTAACCGTCGTTTGTCGCAGATCGGCCTTAAAGAGGAATATCCAGGGACCACTAACCCGTTCCCTTGGATGAGCGAGATTATGGACTTGAAGAAAGAGAAGAATTTCTTTGAGACGAGAGTTATTGAGTATCAGACTGGTGGGGCGTTGAGCTGGGATTGATATCTCAATCTAGCCGCAAATTTCTGACTGGCATTTGAAAATAAAAAGCCCCGACCTAGTCGGGGCTTTTTTTATTCCTCAAGAGCTATTACTCAACTAGATTAGGAGCAAACGCCTGTAACTCATTTTTCTCTGTTTGCCGCTCATCATATTCCCGCACCTTATCAAAAAGAATGCCATACACCACCTTCGAAATCTTAGACGCCAGCAATGGGGGAACTGCGTTTCCAACTTGGTGAAATTGATCGGTTCTGCTGCCTTGAAAAAAATAATTATCTGGAAAAGTCTGGATCCGAGCGGCCTCTCTGACGGACAAACTGCGACACTGAGTTGGATCATAGTGAATGAAATAGTGCCCATCCTTGGAAATATGACTTGTAATAGTAGTGGCATACCTATTCTCAGTCTGCACTCTAAATCGATCGCTAAACTTTCCTGTCTTCCAATTTTTGTGATCGGGCGCCAACCCATCTAGAAAGAATCCCTCATGCCCCTTGGGAGAAGTACCATGAATTTGAGCATAGACTGCTGCGAATAAATATCTGCGTAAATCTGTAGGCATATGCCCACGACATTCATGATTCAACCAATACCCTAAATCTTCATCAAGATACCAATCGTCTAAAATCGGACTTTCGGTAGCCCCATCAGCCAATATATCTTTGCGAACTCTTTTACCTCCAAAGTTCAATGGAGCATCCGCCATATCAAAAGACTTAGAAAGACCCTGAAGTGCGGCCCACAGCTCTACATTGACAGGATCCGTCTGACCTTGAAGATAACGCAATTCTTCTTTCACAACATCAATCCAACCGCTTTGGCTGTCTTCAGTTCTTGAAAGTCCGCTGCGAAGTCTAGGTAGATTTTTTATCACCTGACCCACTGATATTTTGGAGTATTTTTTATCTTCAGAAGCGAGCTTCACTAAATTACTTGATACCGGAAGACTATCAGTAGCAATACCCAAGAGAATTACACGATGCCTTGCTTGGGGAATGCCGTAATCCTCAGCTTTAATGATGAAAGATCTAGGATCAATTTTTTCCACATCCTCACCAGGACCGAAGGAGCCCCCAGTAACTAGAGAATAAATACGATACTGCTTTCCCGCGCCATTTGAATGTAGAGCCTGGCCCGGATCTGAAAGGTCCTTCAGAATATTTGAGAATATCCTTTCATTGTTGACCTTAGATGAGAGGATGCCTTTCACATTCTCCATGACGAACATTGTGGGCTGCCTCTCTCGAATGATCCGCAGGTACTCCTTATAAAGAAAGTGTCGGTGGTCATTCTCAGCCTTATAATCGATTTTTGACTGATTTCTTGCACGTCCTACGATCGAGTAGGCCTGACATGGGGGCCCTCCGATCAGCACCCAAGGACGTTTCTCGTTCAACCTAACCTTTAGAACTTCATCTAAAGTGGAATTACCCTGATCACTTCCCAAAGTGATGCATTGGGCCTCCTGCCCCGCCATTTCCCAAAGGTACTCTGTATTGACGGACGGCTTAAACGTGCCAGCAGCATTGGGGTCATTACAAAAATCATAATACTCAAAAAGCAGGTCCGGTCTCTTTTTTTGGAGCAGCCGAAAAAACGCTCGTAGCCGTAGCGTCTCCCAGGCTTTTGGGTCTTTTTCAGCAGAAATGACGATTTCAAAGCGATCACTGCAAGAAGTAAATCCCTCACCAAGGCCTCCCGGGCCAGCAAAGAGATCTACGACTTGGATAGGCTCGGTTAGAGAACCTTCGGGCTCAGGGGTCATATCAGCTAGGAGATTCAAATTTATCTGGGAGTCGTTCATGGACATAGTCAGCAAAGAAGTCAGGTCACGCATGATGGCAGGCATCCGAGGTAGCAATACACGCCCGGAGGTAAAAGTCAGACGCATTCTGCATCGGCATGGTTTTAGGTACCGGTTGCACCAACGAAATCTACCTGGAAGACCCGATATAGTGCTATCACGTTATCGGGTCTGCATTTTTGTTCATGGTTGTTTTTGGCATAGACACCTCGGCTGTCATTACGCAACCACTCCTAAAACCAATGAAGATTTCTGGCGAACAAAGCTTGAACAGAACGTTGCTAGGGATGCCAAGAACAAGGAGATCTTACTGGCATCCGGATGGCGCGTTTTCGAGCTATGGGAGTGCGGTATACGCAGACCAGAAGCCGAGATGTTGTGGATTTTGGATGCGATCAGAGATTGTAATCAAAAATCCATCTCTTGGCCTGAGCTTTAAGGGAAATAGCTCAGAGGCGGGTCGTTCAGCCATTAGGAAAACTGAGTACCCCTGTGTTTTCCCGATCTCTATTCCAAAGTCCTCTAGGGCATTGCGCAATTGCTTGAGCAGTTTCCTTCATCCAAAAAAAGCTTCTAAACGCTGAAAAATCCCGAAAAAAACAAAAAAAACTTGACGAAACCACCAACATTTTCTAAATATTTAACAAATGTTGTAGGAAAAGCCGATTTATTTGTAGGATTTGAGAGGCCGCCGTGTCAGAAAAGAGAGAAAAATTTGTGAGGCTTGCAGAGCAGCGCGTGAATCGCGCACTCAATGACATTCGCCTGATAGGAAACCTTTCCAACAGAGGTGCTTACAGCTTTACCGAAGAGGACATTAAGAAGATCTTTAGAACCCTGCAAAAGGAGCTAGATCAAGCCAAGGCGCGGTTCTCTGACTCAGAAAACTCCTCCGGCGGCGACTTTAAACTCTAGCCCACTAACCCCATCAAGCAACGCTGATTCCCGACGTTTCTATTGAGAGAATTCATAATGATCGATCAACCGCATTGGAGCTTTTTGGAAAAGCCTCAGGGGGCTAAGGCCCGTGATCCCATGCAAGAAGAGTTTTTCCAAGATCAGTCGATTGACGGAATCGATCACGCATTGATTCGCGAGACAGTGCAGAACTCCCTTGATGCACGTATTGGTGATCATCCCGTAAAAATAGTCTTTTCATTAGGCCAATTAAGAGCAGATAGGGCGAAATACTGGTTCCCCAAACAAGTTCAGGCTCACTTTTCTGCAAAGGAGATTCGCCTCAATAATCTCCCAAATTGGGGAGCAGAGGAATGTGCATACCTCACTATCGAAGACTTCAACACAAAAGGGCTTGAGGGTAAAATTGACTCTGCCGACCCAAAGACAGGAGGCAATTTTTATCATTTTTTCCGCGCAGAAGGTGTTTCTAATAAAAGGCCAGGTGAGCGCGGTAGCTGGGGGGTCGGCAAAATCGTAATTCCCCGCTCCAGTAGAGTTCGGTCTTTTTTTGCAATCACACGTAGAGCCTCCGAGCCTGGCCTGCATCTTATGGGCCAAGCAATCCTTCGTCATCATGAAGTTGAGGGAAAAATCTACACTCCTGATGGTTGGTTTAGCGAAGAAATTAATGGTCTCCAGACACCATTTTCCGACAACGCCATAACAGATCGTCTCAAGGATGATTTCGGCCTGCGCCGAGAAAAAGAACCAGGTTTAGGCTTAGTCATTCCATGGATTTATGAAGACTACCTGACGTTTAATAGATTGGCAGCGGTAATTGCGCGCGAGTATTTTATCCCGATATTGTCGGGGGATCTGATCATTGAGCTGAACGACTCCAGAACAGATCAGTTCGCTAAATTTGATGCAGATAGTCTTAGCGAGCTAAAAAGCGCTGCTCCAGACGATGATGAATTTCAGGACTCAATCTATTTAGCGGGCAGTCTGCTAGGTATGGAGCAATTTGAGGCAATTACGGCTAATGTTAGTCATACCACTGGTTCTTCAGTGCCGGATTACGATTGGTCCAACTACATCACCGATATCCCGCCACAGGACATTGAGTTAGCCCTTGATCAAGGGAACGTGGTGCACTTCAAGGTTCCGATGATAATACAACCTACGAAAGCCACGCCCGAAACCGGTCATTTCGATGTTCTTCTAAAAAAGAAAACGGGACGCCACTACCCAATATTTGTCAGGGATGGACTACTTATTCCTAACCATCCCACTCGTAAAAAGACGCCAGATCACATAGCGCTTATCTGCGCATCGGCAAATATAGTTGCTGAAACACTTGGAAAGTCTGAGTGCCCTGCGCATACAGATTGGAAGGCAAGCCGAGATAAATTCAGGGAACAACATTACCGAGAGGGAAACAGGCTGATTTCTTTCGTGCGTGATAGCGCTCAGAAGCTAGTAGGTAAACTATCTAACGAACAAGGCAAGCCAGACCATAGCTTGTTAGCAGAACTGCTTCCTCTTCCTGCGAATGATGCACCTTCCAAGCCTACAATGAAAAAGGAGGCGGTTAGTCGGGATAAGGAGGTAATTAAACCGATTACCCCCGAAATACCGCCGATTGCCTCACGTTGCTGGAAATTGCAACAAGTAGGAAAAGAGGTTCATCTGCGTGGAAATCCTAGCGGTTTCGAAAATGCAGGAGGATATAGGCTAACCCTACAAGCCGCATACGATATTCATGGCCGCAACCCCTTCAACTCCCATTCTAAATATGACTTTGATTTAATTCGAGCAGCAAGAGAAGGGGTAGATAAGAAAAGCGAGTTCCACCTAGATTTAAATGAACATGTAGAAATTATAGACGGCGATCACGGCCGGCTGACTGTTATGGTTACCAGCCCAGAATTCGAAATTCTCTTCCGACCAGCAGATTTACATCGAGACCTGATAATGAAGGTCAACTCTCTAGCTGTGGATGAGTATTTGGATGATGAGGAGATTGCAGAATGAGCCGTCGTTTTAATTTTACCGGGCGTACTAAAATTAACAAAGAGGACGTCAGAGCGATAATCGAGCGACGTGACGACGGACTATTCTGCAACATGGACCTGATGCTGGGTAACTATAATTTAAGAGTAGACGCCTTGGTCGTGATCGAGGCCGAACGCGGTAGAGCGCTACGTCTACGGCACGAGTGGGGAACCGCAGGTGTTGCCTTGTCAAGCTGGAAGCGGGGTTCAGAGTTTGATATTAGTTCTATGGGTGACTCTGAAGGCCTTCAGTTTCGTGTACTTGTAGTTGAACCAAAAACCTGCCGCCTCCTTGCTTCCGCTGAAGGAATTAAAGCTTATAACGAAGGCGAACTGCAGTTACCTACCCGCTCACTTCTGCCGATTAGGATGGAGGATCTCTCGGGAGGAGTCTGGGAATTGGAAATGGGAGAAATCCCTACTCTCATTCTAGATAGTGGTCTCGGGACTAAACAAGAACTGAAGTCAAGTCCTATACTCTTCGCGTTCCTCCCTGGCGTAATTAGGGCAATCTTGGTGAATCTCGTTCATGAACAATTGGGGACAAGTAATGACGATGACGATGACGGCTCCAACGATGGGGAAAATGATTGCAGTACTTGGCTAAATTTGGGGGCCACTTGGGCAGGAGTTTCATTCCCTAATACAGAAAATTATTTAGATATTGACGAATGGGCACAGAAAGCAACAATTGGTTTTTGCCAAGAAAAGAAGTTGCGAAACCGTCTCGCTAACTTTATGAGTGATGAGGACTAAATATGGAACTATTACAAATGCGCTCTTTCAATGCCGAAGGCATTGAACAAATGCGGACTTTGCTAGCGTTAGCTCGTAGTACTTCCACCTTTTCGGTCCCAGCTCAACTACTAGAAAGCTCTTCCTTCTCCATAGAAGTCGGAGCACCAATTCGTGCAGACATTTTCAGCGCTTCAGCATTCGAATCGAAACTTAAATTGGCAGAGGCTATTGATAATGCGGTTCGCGCAGCATCACTAGACCCAGCAAATTTGGAGCATGATCAAGGGTTCTGGAGTTGGTTGACTTTACGATTTTCTGAAAAATTCATCACTAATAAAGGGAAAATTGGTGAAGACGCGCTCTGGATTTACATGCCTGGCAATTGGCGAAAACTTTACAGGCAAAAAATGGCTCCAATTTGGTTAGCTTATTTAGCTCACCGAGACAACTTAAACCGCCTTAAAGGCGTTCTGGACATTCCAGTAAATAAGACCGGAGAAGTGTATGAGCAAGCGATGTCTAGAAAATCAGTTGTAAACAGCCCTGGTATAATTGAGCTATTCACAAAGCTTTACTACGACGATTCAGTAGCAAATCTTAAGCGAGGCAGCGGTGGTAAAGACGGTGGCTCACCCAGAAGGCTATCGACTGTCTTGGATCAGCTCAGTCTGACCTACGATATCGAAGCCTTAGGATGGAGTGGCATAGCTAACATGCTCCCGAATGACTTCAAAAAATTTATCCCTGACATTTAATTGCGGACTTTACCTTTTCTTTCGAAAACAAAATGGACACTCTCTGACTGGCGATAATTCTCTCTAGCGAGTCAGAGAAACCATTTAAACAATTAACTATTTATTTACCAAGCCTAAGTTTAACACTCAACAAGCACACGGACATGATGAGCCACGCCTTAATAACCCAGACTATTAGCACTCAACTCAGATCACAGACAAAAAGTTAACGTAACAACCTCATAAATATTTCACAACGAAGTGCTTCCGTCACTCTTAACAATTTATTCGGATCATCTCTTAACTCTTCTTGCGCGAATTTCTTCACCTTACCAAGCAGCTCTTTGCCCGGAGTTAGCTCAACTTTAAATTGCTCATACCACTTATCAACTGTTTTATTTACCAACTCAATATCTTGATTTCCATCCTTATTAAGACTTAACTCTCGCCTATCTCTAAGAATGAAATTTGCAAGCTTCCTTTTAGTTTCACCCTCTAGTGCAGCAACAAACTCCTTATACTTTCTCTCGGCAACCTCAAAATCAATCAAATATACTTCTTTTATATGCGCCGGCGAGCAAAAATAGGATTCTATTTCTTGATACTTTGTCATAAAAAACAACAACCCCTTACTCTCACAACTTTCTTTCAAGCTTAAAGCCTCTCGATCAGAATCTACTCGTTGATCCCTATCAATATGGACAATAACCTTCACTAAAGGAATCTGCTTTCTAACAAAGCCCTGAAGTATTTTTGCAAAATCAACTTTTGAACACCCTTCATAAGAGTGCAACACAAACTCGTCCTCGCCAAGCCCATTGGCGATAGCAAACTTATTCAAAAATTGTTTTTTTTCATCAATATCATCTACTTTATCTTCAGTAACAATAATATACTTAAGACTTTTCTTTGCAAACAAATAATCAGCATCGGCAGCGCCTATATCTAATAAAATCTTACTACCCTTCACTCCTGAACTGGCATTTCCGTTTTGAAAATGCACCACATTCGCCTTATCCTCTAAAGCATCCAAAATATATCTAGAGTGAGTTGAAAAAACCACTCTCAACTCAGGATTTTCTGTTGACCTTCGTGCCAATTCATTAGCAAGCAACTTTTGTTTCGTGGGATGCACATGTGAGTCAGGCTCATCTAAGAGTATGATTTTTGAATTAAAATACTCAATATAAGCGAATATTTGAATAATTTGAAGAAGGCCTGTTCCCACGGAATCGAGAGGCAACTCCAAATCCTCACAAACCACTTCAACTTGAATATATTCAGATTTATTTTCATCAAACCGCGCAACCACATCAACGTTATTGTAAATACTATTTACAGATTTTTTAAAGGCACACCATTTTGCATCATCCTTGCTGATCGAGTAAAGTATATTCCTAAGATAGTTATTACTATCACCACGTGTCGCAGACTTCTTTACAGTTATTGTTACCTCATACTTTTCCTGAGTAGGCACCCCCGCTATTCCTGGCACGTATACACAATAAGGGTTATCAATATCACTAAGCTGATCTCCAAAATCGCGCCCTTCTAAACTTGTAGTAAATCCGCCATTTTTCCCTCTAGATATCTTAAGCGAGGAAGTTTTCTCATTTGACAAAATAAATTCAATCCAGCTTCGATCCTCTCTTCGCCTCGAACCAATCAAACGCTTGCCATGATATAAATACTCGATATTACTTGTTGGCGTGTAAAGATACTCTCCAGAGTCCAAAGACAGAGTTTTGGTACCCTTACCTGTCCATATCCCCCCTTTTAATTTCAAAGTCTGGCAGCCCGACACTGCAAACTGGACCCCTTGAATAAAACTACTCTTCCCAGAATTATTCGCCCCAATAAAAACATTTAAAGGCTGTAAAACCACCGTAACATCGTCTATTTTTTTAAACTTCTTTATTTGAATCTTCATAATTTTCCTTGTTGTTTTACGAAAAAATATAAAAAATAAATTCCGCCGCTACCGTTTTTTTTGTTGAACGGTTGTTTATATCAGGCTCAGACGGGCAAATATAATTTATGGACACCCATTTAGGAAATCCACTTCCCTCGAAAAGCGAAATTCACCGTAACTGCATAGATACGACACGGCTTGACCTTCCTGCTCCGTAATACTAACCTCCCAGTGAGCCTAAGAAACTCTACAAACCAGAGCGGTTCTCCGCACCCGACAGTCATGCGGCTTTTTTTCGTCTGCGGTTTCTCTACGCCTGCGAAAAATCCCGTTATGTCGGGAGTGGGCGAATACAAGACCCGAAAGGGGAATATGTCCGGCCCGTCTCTGGTGGGTTTCTTAGCTCCCGACACCCTAACGAATGCCCTAAGAAAGCAGCCAGAGGTAAATGGAAATGCCTGGATATCAAACCTTCATGATGAAGGTGAATCGCTGTACCCGCCGTTCGAATCCCGTGCCTCTTGATCAGGAGGCATGCCATGTCTGAACCACTTCTTCCTACTCGTTTCACCCGAAACAAAACCCACCTGCACGCCCTTCTGGTTGAGAACCAGGCGTGGTTCTGTGTCCATGAGCTCGGCCGGTTGATGGGCAAACATCTTGATGAGCGCCAATTGCGTAAACTCGACGCTGATCAGCAGCAGATGATGCGCGTGGAGACTTATGGCGAGGCTCAGGACTACATGATGGTGAGTGAATCCGGTGCGTATGCACTGCTGATCTATCACTACTGTCCTGAGCATCGGCAGCTTCGTGAGTGGCTGACGCATCAGGTTGTGCCTGCGTTACGTGATGCTCGTCCGGCGCGAGCTGTAGAGCGGCCGACGTTGAGTGTTTTGAGTTGGCCGCAGATGTCGCTGAGTACGTTGCACTGGCAGGACGAGCCGTGGATTCGGTTGCGGGATATGCCTTGTTTGCTGGCGGAGGACTCGTTCAATCAACAGGAGTCCTGGTGGCGTAAGGCTTCGCGACTATTGCGCGGTTGCTGATGGTTTAAAGATCCGCTGTTTGAGGTTCAAGCAGCGGATTTTATGTACTGCAAAATGCTTGGGGCTGCTTCGCAGCCAAGCGGGAGCAAGCTCCCTCGCCACAGAATAAAAGGTTGCCTCCAATGCTGGGTTGAGCATTGAAATCCAGTTGACGCTGACAATCGCCAGTAGAGTGACGACGCCCACCGCCCCACATACTCTGCACTGACCTCCAAATCAAACAGCGAAAACTCCTAACCTCATCCAAGCCCCGTCCTACAGCCTCAATGCATCACCTTCGTTAACGTCGCCCGGCTTCTTTCCGGTGCGACCGAAAAATGAACGAAAGGATGATCAGTGGCTGGCAAAAAGGATATTCCCCGGGTCAGGAACCCACCTTCAGGCGACGGGCATCACGTCACCTACCGGTTCATGAACACGACCGAACTGGCCGAGCGCGAAGCCAGGCAGAACGCTTACGAGGCCATGCTGGCTCGGCAGGATGCGTTTGAGCGCAGCCGGCAGGTCGCTGTCAAAAAAGACGAGGCGGTTCGGGCCGGATGCGTGTTCGCGAAGTCTTGCAAGCTGCCGGACGCGATCATTGATTACTCGAATCCCTCCGGGATGGTACCGACCGACAGCCTGAGGGATTACGGCGAATTCGCTTTACTCGGTACCCGTGAGGCCGATGATGCCGGGCTGCGGAATCTGCAAACCATCAGCGGCAATACCGTTTCATTCGGCCTTGGGCGCCTTGCCCTTCGCAGCCCGACACTCGTCACGCCAGCAATAGGTCTTGGAGCCGCCATTGGCGCTACTGGTGCCGCACTCATGACCGGCATGGTCGCTTTGCTCTGGACGCCCAGCCTGGGTGACAGCGCTCTCTACACCGAGGAACAATTGCGCGCCCTCAAGCAGGCCCGCACCCGTGTTCGCCTGCGCATCGAGCAACAAACCGATGGCAATCTCAAAGGTTATGCCTTCTACACCGGCAAGAATCGCGATTGGGAAATGGTCGATGTCGTAAAACTGGAACCCCGCGACAGCCAGTACGTCGCCAATCTGGGTGAAGGCGTCGAGCTGATCTGGACACCCGCCGTAGACGGTTCCGACATTCTCGGCATTCCTGCTCTGGAAGCCGCCCCGCAGGCACCGCACATCTGGGTTTACCCGCCAACGAAAGCGGCGAACGACATCCTTGTGAATCCTGTTTACCCACCGGAGTACAGGGATTTCATCCTGGTGTTTCCAGAGAGTTCGGGGGTAAGGCCGGTTTATATTGTGGTGAGTGTTTCTGATCACAAATATCATCCGGCACCGCCCGGACTTGCAGCGTTCCAGGATGCGATCAAGGCAGATCGTAAGACTTCCGTTAAAGGAGGCGGCGGGCTTAGAAAGCGATGGAAAACCAGAAAGGGACTGATTTTTGAGTGGGACTCACAACACGGTACTGTCGAGATGTATGACAAACGAGGTCGCCATCTCGGTGAGTATGACCCAGCAACTGGCGCGCAAACCAAACCAGCGGACGGCACGAGGACAGTAGAACCATGATCTATCTAATCGAGGCATTTGATAAAGAAAGCGGTTTCCTGGCTTTTGAAGAGGAACTCCCAAGTGGATCAGATCAGGCGATAAAAACCATCATGGAATGGACGGTGGAACAGCAAGGATGGGAGGGATACGATCTCTCGCACGAACAGCTTGGAGCCCTGGAAAAACTACTGGGGAAAGAAATCTATAACCCTGCTTATAAATTTCAGCTCAGCTGCAATGTGTAAACGATGGTTCTGACACCGGTGAGCAGAACAAACCGGCCTCTCCAAAGAGAAGGATAGAACCATGACTCACGTAATTTATGCGTTTGATCGATCCACCGAAGCTCTGATTTTCGAAGTGCCTATCTCGGCAGAGGCTATCGAGCAGCTGCGAGTCATCATGAAATGGAACGACGCAGAAGACGAACTCTACGGTTACGATCTTGATTTTCAGCAGCTAGCACAACTGGAAACGCTAACCGGAAAATCTTTCTACGATCCTCAATACGATTACCAACTCGCTAGCTACGGAAACTAAAAATTTAGTCGCCTACACCGTCATGCGAGGTTGCTGTCGGGATCAACGATTGAGTTGATCCCACCAATCGCCAGCAGGCTGGCTCCTACAGGTTTTGCATCATCCTGAAAAGAGTCAGTGCAACCCGCGCCGCCTCCCGCTATTAATACCCTCCCCCACTCAAGGATCCGAGCCCCACCATGAAATTCGATCTCGCCTACTGCCTCAGCCTCGACGACAAGTTGTCGATCTATGACGTTCGCGATCTCAATTTCGACGAGACGGTGGCGTTCGATTCCGCCAAAGAACACTTCCAGTGCCCCAACGATGCCTGTCGTTCGGCGTTCGAGGCTTCCAACGCGTTGGGCACGTTCAACGCCAAGAATGTGAATTACGTGCGCACGCCGCATTTCAAGAATCTGCCCACTACGCAGCATGTGGCGGGTTGTCCATATGTGAGCTTGAAGGCGTCGGCGTCTGGTATTGAGACGGCGGACGGCGAGACTGATGACGGGCGGGAGGAGCATTTTCCATCAGAGTTGTTGCTGACGCGGCGTGAGTATGTGCGCAAGCCTGCCGCGCCGGCGGTGGCGGCGGATGTGTTGCGTGATGATCCGGTGCGGGTGGCGGCGGTGGGTGGTAAAGAGTCAGCGAGTCGTGAGTCGGCGCCGGACAAGACCAGTGTGTTTGCGCATCCGGTGGAGTGTTTTGTGTCGAACTTCGCCGACAAAGATTTGCTCAAGCGCATGCCGTTGAAGATCGGCGAACACACGGCGCCGTACAGTTCATTCTTCAAGCCGATCAAGTTCTTGATGGACAACAAGGGGCTGATTTACTGGGGCCGGATCAAGAAGATCGAGGACTTCCACGACGGCGCCAGCTTTCGTATCGATTTCGAGGACAGGGTCTGGTGGAAGAAGCCTGAGGACAGCAAGAAGAAGCCTTACACAGTCAGCGTTTATCTGAACAAAAAGTTGATCGACAACTACCGCAAGCGCAAGGCGTTTCTGGAAGAGATCAAGCAGGCGGTCGACAGTGACAAGGCATTGTTCTGTTTCTTCTATGGCGTGACGCCGGAGTTGAAGCAGGTGCCGGGCAAGAAGAACCCCGAAAAGCCTTTCGAAGTCTTCAATGCCAATATCGAGAACCTGGATCACTTCATCATTCGTGAAGCGCCGGGTCTGGCGTGACGGCTAGCCTTGGGGCAGTTGCAGTTTGACGGCGCCGGGGTGTTGTTTGATCAGTGAGTACGGCAGCACTGGCCACTCGGGCGCATCACAGGCGCGTGCGACGCGCGCAAAGTAGGCGCCCAGGTACACGCCTTTGGCGGTGAAGTGCCAGGATGGATAACCCCAGATACTTTCGTCCGTATAGTCGCAGCTGTTTTCATCCTCCTCTGCCGGCTTCTTCATTTCATCGGGATACAGCGCAGTGAGTTGTTTGACCAGCCACGGCGCAAGCACTTCACGTTGATAGGTTGAGTGCGCACTGCTTTGCGCGGAGCTCAATGGCTGATCGCCCAAGCTGTCGCGATCGGCGTGCAACAATGGCTTGCCCTCGCCCACCCACAACACATCTTCCAGCGACAGCGAATGCCCGCTGCTCACATCAATATTGAGCGGCGAATCACCGAAGTCAGGATGCGCGCCCCCGCAGTAGTAGCTGGTTGAAATATTCAGGCTGACGAGCGCGGGCGAAATCAGCTTCGGTTCGGCCTGCTGCATGAATTCGACGTTGTCCCCACCCTGCAACTGGCAGTAGTGGTAACTGATGACTTCACTCCAGAGGCGCCCGAGCAACTGCTGATTGACCCGTTGCAGGTCATCTTTGGGCAGGCCCGATTCAACACTGAACAGCGAAATTTTCGACTCAGGCTCCGTCCACCATTGCAGGTCATAGCCCATGAAATTTTCTTTCTTCACGGGTTTGAGCTTGAGGCCCTGTAGGCGCAAATACTCGTAGGGCGAGCTTTTGGGTAGCGAGGCAATGAAGGGCAAAGTGGTTGAGGTCGGCGCAGGCAGTCTGGCCTCGGCCAGTTTCACCGGCAGTTTTTTGCCCTGCGGACTTTGCCATTCGCCCTGCCAGCCATTGGCGGTTTCTTCCAGCTTCAAGGTCGGCAGCGGCTTGTCTTCGCCGTAGCGGTTGTCGCCTTCAACGAGGTTCAACGTGCCGTCTTGCAGCCAACCGCTGAGGGCCAGGTCGCGGTGATACTTCTCGTAGAAATAACGGCCGCTCACTTCGTCCGGCTGTTCCGTGTTCAACTCAACGACGATGGGCGTTTTGCCCAGCGTGCCGGTAAATACATGCCGACCGTCGTCGGCATGGGCGGTGGAAATCAGCGTGAACAGCGCAGCGGCGCAGGTTGCCGGACGCAACAGTCCCTTGAGCATTGATCGATCCTTGAGAGAGGCAGAGACAGCGCCGGAAGATGAGTGCCGGCGCGGGTAAGTTCGGGGCGGATTATGGCGAGTGCACTCTAAGTATTCGAGTGTTGTCGCTCGTATTCTTGCAACCAGGCTTCGCGCTTGATGGCCGCGTTCTCCAGGATTATTTGCTTGCGGCGTGCTTTGGCTGCATGCAGTTGAACGTCATCCAGAAAACAATAATGACGCAGCCAGTGGAGCGTCATTTCCTCATCCGGGAAGTAATACGTCTTCACGCCCTTGCTGTTTCTGGGCGTGTCATTCATCTGCTCGTCAAACACCCTGGCGGTGTCTTCATCAGGCGGTAAACAACCGATTTGAGCGGCCTTGCTCTGGAAGATCCAGGCAATTTCATCAATGTGCTTTTGCGCACTGCGGTGGCTGCGCCGATAGAACGTTTGCTGCTCACAGGTCTGCGTCATCCGCGCCAATATCAAGTCGGGATCGAGCCACTGTTGGAGATCGTGCTTCAACGCATGCATCAACAACCCGCTGGCCCAACGCTCGACAAATCGCGCCACAAACCCTTCGGCGTCAGCCTTCTTCGCGTCGGCAAAGATCATGCAATAACGGGTTTTAACGTGGATGGCGATCAGCACATGCTTACGTTGCACGGTTATCGCGTGTACCAACCATTGCTCGTCGGCACCGGTCAACGGGTCATCTTCGATGATCGAAGACGGCGGCTTCGGATCAATGGGCGATAGCGTTTTACCCTTTTGAATCCGGCTGAAAAACTTACTGGCAGCCTCGGTGCAATTGAAAATCAACATCCTGGTTCTCTGCTAAATACGGGAAATGATGCTCTGTCGTCATGTTTGATTTCTTCTGCCCATTCAGTGTTGCAGGGCTGGCGAGCGGTGCCTGAAATGCGCTCTCACCGCTCTGAGCCGATATCTCACAATTGCTCATCGGTCTGTAAGGCTCACTTTATCGAGATAGCCAGCAGCACGACAATCAGCAATCCAATATAGACCCACGCATGCACCCGATCCGGAATCCGTCGGATCCACGGCGTGGCCAGTCTAATCCCTATCAACGAGCCAACCGTCAGCACCGCAAACGCCAGCAGGTCTACGTAACCGATAAACCATGGTCCCAGATCCGTCTCGCTGACCCCGGCCAGGGCCATGTAGGTCAGCGTCCCAGCCATTGCCACCGGCACACTCAACGGATTGGCCATGGACGTTGCCTGGGACATGCTCAGTCCGCAGCGACGCAAGAGCGGCACGGTCATGACGCTGCCTCCTACACCGAGGAACGTGGCGATGACGCCGATGCCTACACCGCCGCCGGATATTTCTGTAATGCCGAGTCGGCGGGGGATGACGCCTTCGTTGCGGGTGAGAAAGCCGCGTCTGAGCAGGCAGTCGATGATGGTCACGCCGAGGTAGGCGATGAAGGCATAGCGGATGATTTCGCCACTGACCCACACTGCCGCAATCGCCCCCATAACCGCGCCAACCCCGATAAACCCTCCCAGCGGCCACAGATAATGACGGATCAGGTTGCCGGCGCGGCGGTGTTTGTCGGTGGCGATCAGGGCGTTGACGATCATCACGCAGGTCGAGGTGGCGACGGCGATGTGCATGGCCGATTGGCCGACGGGGTCATCGGCGCCGTGGCTGGCGGTGAGCAGGCGATAGAGCAGCGGCACGACCACGAAGCCGCCGCCGAAGCCGAAGAGCACGGCGGTGATGCCGGTCAGGCAGCCGAATAGGGTCAATAAGAGATAGAGCATGGAGGCGTCGTCCGTTGGTGAGGAGCGGTCGACGATAGAGCGGCAGGTCTTGGCCTGCATCAGCAAGCCGGCCAATAATGTTTGCGTTTACGCCAATGGTTGAGAGCCCTCAATGCGCAATGTTTCGATCAATCTGCTGGATGACACGCCGCGCCCGGTGGTGGCGATCGGTACGGATTATTCCCACGGTCATCTGTTGCCGTTTCATACGCATCGGCGCGCGCAATTGTTGTACGGCGCGACCGGGGTGATGCAGGTCAGCACCCATGACGGTAACTGGGTGGTGCCGCCGCAGCGCGCGGTGTGGATTGCGCCGGGGGTGGCGCACGAGGTGTTGATGCTCGGCGTGAGCACGCGCAGTTTGTACATCGAACCGGGCGCGGTGGACTTGGGTGGCCGCTGTCAGGTGGTCAGTGTGTCGCCGCTGATGCGGCATTTGCTGATGGAGGCGGTCGACGTGCCGCTGACCTATGACCTGAGCGGCCGCGACGGCGCGTTGATCGATCTGTTGCTGCATGAACTGACGCGCAGTGCGCCATTGCCCTTACACATTCCCTTGCCGACTGAGGGAAAACTGCTCGCGCTGTGTCAGAACTTTCTGCATCAACCGTACGCCCATCAATCACCAAAGGAATGGGCGGACCAGTTACACATAAGCTTGCGTACCTTCAACAGAATGTTTCGGCAACAGACCGGGTTGAGCTTCAGTCAATGGCGACAACAAGCCTGCGTGATACAGGCATTGGCGCGGCTGGCGTCGGGTGAAGCGGTCACGCGGATTGCCCTGGATTTTGGCTACCAGAGCCCGGCAGCGTTCTCGACGATGTTCCGGCGCATTCTCGGTCAGGCACCGTCCGTCTGGTTGGAGGCGGCTAATTGAGGCAAATCAAAAATTGCGTTTGATCCCGGCCAAAAACAACTGTACAAAAACACAGTGTATTTTCAATCAGCACTCTTGAGCCCGGAGCACACCATGGCCTCTCTTGCGATGAACCATATCCTCGAACGCATTGCCCTTTTCCAGTTCACCCCGACTCACTGCGTCCAGGCCCGAGCGATGCTGGGCTGGAGCGTGGAGCAGTTGTCGCTGGAAGCTGAAGTTTCGGTAGCCGACATTCAACGGTTCGAGGCGCAGCAAGAGCTCGCCGATGCGGCGCGCCTGGCGCTGGCGTATCGGTTTGAGGCGCAGGGGTTGGTGTTCTTCCCCGGGTTTGCGCCGGGGCGCAGTGCGAGTTTGGCGGGGATGGCTGTGGAATCGGCGGGGCGTGGGGGTTATGCGATGGCTGATTAAAAGTACACGTTGATTTTTATCCCCATATAGGTATATTCCGCATGAGTGCAAGGAAGCCGCTCTTGTGGGTCTGCAGTAGTAAAAAAGATCTCAAGCAGATGCCCACTGAGGTACAGGACGTTTTTGGTCATGCACTGGATTTAGCCCAAAGTGGCTTGAAGTACCCAGATGCAAAACCCCTGAAAGGTTTCGGAGGTGCGGGTGTCCTAGAGTTGATCGAAGACTACGACACCAACACTTACCGCGCCATTTACACAGTTCGTTTCGGCAGTGCCATTTACGTTTTGCACTGTTTTCAGAAGAAGTCGACAAGCGGAGTTAAAACCGCCCGGTCCGACATCGACCTGATCAGAAATAGACTTCGAGCCGCTCAGGATCATGCGAAAGGATCAGAAAATGATAGAAATTGAAGAAAGCAGCGGGAACGTCTATCAAGATCTGGAGTTGCCCAATGCCAGTGAAATGCAGGTTAAGTCGCAGCTCGCAGCAAAAATCGGCGAGATCATCAAGGCGCGCCATCTCACCCAAATTCAGGCTTCGGAGATTCTGGGGCTTTCACAACCCAAACTTTCAGAGATGCTGCGAGGAAAATTCCGCGGTATCAGTGAAGCGAAAATGATGGAATGCCTTTCACACTTGGGACGAGACGTACAGATCGTAGTGAAATCGGCCCCCCGTTCACGGAAAGAGGGACGTATTGAAGTGGTGTTCGCTTAACACGAACGCCTATCACGCATTCTGGACCATGGCCTCACGCTCCTCCTCAACCCCCAACCACCACGCATTCCCACGCTGCGGCTGAGCGATGTTAAACGCCTCGCCCATTTGCGGGGTGGTGATCGAAATACTGCGTTCCCAGGCCAGTGACAGGATGCGGTCGAACGGTTCATGCCAGGCATGCATCGCCAAATCGAACGTGCCGTTGTGGATGGGAAACAGCCAGCGACCCTTGAGGTCGATGTGCGCTTGCAGGGTTTGTTCCGGCTGCATGTGTACATGTGGCCATTCGACGTTGTAAGCACCGGTTTCCATCAGGGTCAGGTCGAACGGGCCGTACTGTTCGCCGATGCGCTTGAAGCCGTCGAAGTAACCGCTGTCGCCGCTGAAGAAGATCCGCGTGTCGGCGTCGATCATCACCCATGACGCCCACAGCGTGCTGTTGCCGTCGAACAGGCCACGGCCGGAGAAGTGCTGCGACGGCGTGGCGATGAAGCGGATGCCGGCGATTTCGGTGCCTTGCCACCAGTCGAACTGACGAACTTTGTTGGCATCAATGCCCCACTTGATCAGGGTATCGCCGACGCCCAACGGGGTCAGGAACAGGTTGGTTTTGGCGGCCAGCCTGAGTACCGCCTCGTAATCGAGGTGATCGTAGTGGTTGTGGGACAGAATCACCGCTTCAATCGGCGGTAATTCGCTGATGCTGATCGGTGGCTGGTGAAAACGTTTCGGGCCAGCCCATTGCACCGGCGATGCGCGCTCGGCGAAGACCGGGTCAGTGATCCAGAATTTATCCTGCATCTTGAGCAGCAAGGTCGAGTGACCGAGACGATAAATACTTTGGTTTGGTGCGGCCAGCAGGTCTTCACGGGTCAGCGGCTGTACCGGAATGGCAGCGGCGGGACGGGTGTTGTGCGGTTTGTGGAAGATCATGTTCCATATAATCCGCAGCGTTTTACGAAAACCTTCGCGCTGCACCGGCGCATGATTGCGAAACAGCCCCTGATCCTGTCGAGAGGCGTCAGGCGTGGAATTTTTAGCCGGGAGCGAATCTGGATTGGCCATGACTGAATGACTCCAGAAAACCGCGTCATTCGCGGTTTTCCACGGTGGGACGATAAATGGCCAAGCTGCACGCCTAGGCCGAACTGTCTGGTTTTTAGGCTGCGTGGATTAACGCAACATTACACTGATCGGTGTAGTTTCTAGGTTGCATGAAAGCGCATGGCAAGTAAACTGCCAAGTGTAATTTCATCTCCTCCTTGCCGAAGCGTATCTATGACTGCTCCACAGCGCCTCACCGACCGTAAACGCGAAGCCATTATTCAAGCGGCGATTGCCGAATTCCGCGCCAACGGTTTCGAGATCACCAGCATGGACAAGATCGCCGCCACCGCAGGTGTGTCCAAGCGCACGGTGTACAACCATTTCCCCAGCAAAGAAGCGCTTTTCGCCGAAATTCTCAACCAGTTATGGGCACGAATCAGCGACGAGCCGTCGGTCATTTATCGCCCCGATCAGCCGTTGAGCGATCAGTTGCGGCAAATATTGCAGGCCAAGGTGCAGATGATGGCGGACGAGAACTTCCTCACGTTGGCGCGGGTGGCAATTGCCGCGACCGTTCATTCCCCGGAGCGCGCGCAAAACATGGTCGAGCGCATGGGTGAACACGAGGGAAGTCTGACTGTGTGGATTCGTGCCGCGCAGGCCGATGGCCGACTGAAACCGGTTGACCCGGAGTTCGCCACGCACCAGGTGCAGGGGCTGCTCAAAGCCTTTGGCTTCTGGCCACAAATGTCGATGGGCCGCGCTGCTCTCGATGCCGACATGCAGAACACCGTCGCCGAATCGGCACTGGAAATGTTTCTGGCCCGTTATCAACGCTGACTCATCTCTCGTCACCCATCCTGCGCTGTTGAGTGAGCCTGAGTATCGGTTTGACGCGGCCTAAAAACTTGTACAAGGTCGCCCGCAACTGAAAACGGATCCAAAAAAGCGCTAAATGCCTTTAAATTAAAGCTTCACAGCGCCATCAGCGTCGCCTTCACTTGCTTGAAAGCTTGCCACATTGCCCCTTAAAAACTTATACAAGATTGTATAAAAATTACTTTCTTGTACAAGTTTATGAAGTTTTGTATAAGTAGCGAGCTGTCAGTCATGGAATGCTGGCATTGAGCCGCCAACGCCGAATGCCGCCCGCGCATTCGGCCTGCCAGCGCGGGAATAAGGACTGAATCCTTGACCCAACCTATTTCCAGAGTACTGCGAGCATGTTTTTCAATCGCCAGAAGTCCGTCATCGACGATCTCCAGCAAACCCTCACCGAGCAAGCCGGCCTGCTCGATGCGATCAATCGCTCGATGGCGGTGATCGAATTCGACCTTGAGGGCGTGGTGTTGCGTGCCAACGACAACTTTCTCAAGACCATGGGTTACACGCCCGAGCAGGCTATCGGCCAGCCACATCGACGTTTCTGCACGCCGGAGTTCGGCCGCAGTGCTCAGTACACACAGATGTGGTCACAACTGAAGAACGGCCAGTTTCTGTCAGGCACCTTTGAACGGGTCGACAGCAAGGGCGAGCCCATCTGGCTCGAGGCCAGTTACAACCCGATCAAGGATGCTTCGGGACGTGTGGTGAAAGTGGTCAAGTACGCCATGGACGTGACCACCAAAATGCAGCAGGAAAGCGAGACCAACGCCAAGTTGCAGGCCATCGACCGGGCGATGGCGGTCATCGAGTTCAACCTTGACGGCAGTATTCTTACGGCCAATCAGAATTTTCTGACACGCATGGGTTACACACTCGCCGAACTCAAAGGTAAACATCACCGCTTGTTCTGTCCCCCGGAACGGGTCAACAGCAGTGCATACGAGGATTTCTGGCGTCGGTTGAACCAGGGCGAGTTTTTCCACGGACAGTTCGAACGCATTGATAAACGTGGGCAAACGGTATGGCTTGAGGCCAACTACAACCCGGTCTACGACGCGGCCGGGCGCTTGTGCAAAGTGGTGAAGTTTGCCTCGGACGTTACCGCCCGCGTGGTGCAGCACGAACAGGACGCGCGCAGCGCCAGCGCGGCTTATCACATCTCGGTGGAGACTCGAAAAGTCGCCGAGCAAGGCACACAGGTGATCCAGCAGGCCGCCAGCGAAATGCGCGAAATTGCCGAGGACATTGCCCAGTCTTCAACCTTGATTGCGCAACTGGGCGAACGCTCGGAGCAGATCACTGCCATAGTCAACACCATCCGTGCGATTGCCGATCAGACCAACTTGCTGGCGCTCAACGCGGCGATCGAAGCGGCGCGCGCCGGTGAGCAAGGTCGCGGTTTTGCGGTAGTGGCCGACGAGGTGCGACAACTGGCGGCGCGCACCAGCGGTTCGACGGCGGAGATTTCCGGCATGATCACCTTGATCCAGAACGAGACCCGGCAAGCGATCAAAAGTATGGACGGCACCCGAGGTCGCGCGGCGCAAGGCGTTGAACTGGCGAATCAGGCGGGCACGGTGATTTTGCAGATTCGCGACGGCGCCAGTGAAGCGGTGCAGGCGGTCAGCATGTTTGCCAACGAGCACGCGCCAGGCTGATATCTGTGCATCGCTGGTAGACCGAGTCGCGGCCATCGCGGACAAGCCCGCTCCCACAGAGATTGAGTCAACCACACAATTGGTGTACGACGACTTAACCTGTGCGCGCGGGCTGCCAAAACGCAGCGCTATAGTGACTGAACGTCCCAAGCCCTGCCGAGTGCATCATGACCACTGAAAAAGCTGAAACACCTGCCACCGACCACCTGCGCTTCCACCGCCCTCACGCCCACCTCGCCACAACCTTCGGCAACGACAAATTCGCGCTGCGGGCCGAGGCGTTTGCGCGGTTCTTCGGCACGCCTCTGTTCCTTGGCGCACAAACATTGATTGTCGCGGTGTGGATCGGCCTCAACGTGTGGGGTGTGACGCAATTCGACGTCTACCCGTTCATCCTGCTGAACCTGGCGTTCAGCTTGCAGGCCGCTTATGCCGCGCCGTTGATCCTGCTGGCGCAAACCCGTCAGGCTGCACGCGACAAGGCGCAAGCCGACGCTGACGCGCAGCACCGTGAAGCCCTGGCGCAAGCCAACACCGAGCGCCAGGCCCAGGCCGCGAAGAACACCGCGCAATTGCTTGAACTGCTGGAACAAAACACCCGCCTCACCGAAATGACCAGAGACCTGAGCGAACGCATCGAAGGTCTGACCAAAGAGTTACACGCGCATGTGTGTCAGAACGCACTACGTTGATCAGGACAGACGCAGGGCTCGCCCGAGCTCATCAAACAGTGTGACCACCGAGCGCAACGCCCGGCAATCCGGGCGGGTCAGCAACCACAGGGCGGTGTCGTAGCCCTGCAACGGCTCGCTCAATGCCTGCAAACCGTCACTGATCAAGAAGTCCGGCAACGCCGCGACACCAAGGCCGGCGCGCACCAGTTCGGTGACGGACAGCATGCTGTTGCAGCGATAGCCCGGGGTCACGCCGGGCAAGTGCTGACGACGCCAGGCGACCGTCGGATGATCGGGCAGAAAGTCATCCGGGGCGATCCAGGTCAGCGCTGTCAGATCCGAAGCATCGACGCTGTCCAAGTAGCGCGCGCTGGCGCAGACCCGGTAGGAAATCTTCGCCAGTTGCCGTCCGACCAGATGTTGCGGCGGTGTGCGCGTCAGGCGCAGGGCAATGTCGGCGTCACGACGGCTAAGGTTGGCGAAATCGTTGGAGGTGCTCAATTCGAGGGTCAGCGCCGGGTAGTTGGGCATGAACTGCGCCAGCGCCGGCAGCAGCAAGCCTTGCAACACCGAGTCGGTACACGTCAGGCGCACCGTGCCGCTGATCACTTCGCCCCCCTGCTCCACGCCGATCCGCGCGCCGTCCAGTGCTTGCTCGGCACGTTCGGCCTGCTCGGCCAGCGTCTGTGCAAGCGTCGTCGGTAAATAGCCGGTGCGGCTTTTTTCAAACAATTCGCGGCCAAGGGCAGCCTCCAGACGGCGCACGGCGCGGAACACCGTCGACACGTCAACCTTCAGCAGCTGTGAGGCCCGGGCCAGAGAGCCGCCGCGCACCAAAGCGAGGATCAGGGTTAGATCCGGATAGTCGAGCCGATAGTGCGTCGGTGCATTGATCACTTGGATAAACGCCAATATTGAGTGCGTGAACGCCAATCTATAGTGGGCGCCATCAATCAACAAGCGCAGGGAACCCCCATGGAAAGCCGCGTCATCCGCATTGCCCTGATCGGCGATTACGACCCGCTAGTCACCGCCCATCAAGCCATCCCCGTGGCACTCGGTCTGGTCGCCGAACACCTCGGCCAACCTGTGCAATTGGACTGGTTGGCCACCGAACACATCCACGCCGATACACCACTGGAAGGCTTCGACGGTTTCTGGTGCGTGCCGGCCAGTCCTTACAAAAGTGAAGCTGGCGCACTGCGGGCGATCCGTTTTGCCCGCGAGCAGCAGCGCCCTTTCCTCGGCACTTGCGGCGGTTTTCAGCATGCCGTGCTGGAATTTTCCCGCCATGTGCTGGGCTGGGCCGACGCTGAGCATGGCGAAACCTCACCCGATTCAGAGCGAGCCGTGCTCACGCCTCTGATCTGCTCGCTGATCGACGCCGTGGACAGCATTCATCTGCTGCCCGGTTCGTTGATCGCCCAAGCGTACGAAACGTCGCAGATTCATGAAGGCTATCGCTGCCGCTACGGTGTGAATCCACACTACGCGAGTGACCTTCTCAAACATCAGCTCCAGGCGGTGGGGCATGATTCAGCGGGGGATTTGCGGGCATTCGAACTCAAGGATCATCGTTTTTTTGTCGCAACGTTGTTTCAACCAGAACGTGCGGCGCTCAAGGGCCAGATGCCGCCGTTGGTGCGAGCGTTTGTCGAGGCTTGCAAGGAGCAACGTTGATGAAGCCGACTACAGATTGTTTCGCGGTGATTTTCAATTCAACCCGCACCGAGGGCGACAACGGTTATGCCGAGGCGTCCGAGCGCATGATGGCGTTGGTGGGCGCACAGCCGGGGTTTCTTGGAATTGATTCGATTCGCGGGCCGGATGGTGTCGGGATCACGGTTTCGTACTGGGAGAGTGAGGCGGCGATTTTAGCGTGGCGACAAAATCCTGAGCATCGGGTGATCCAGGAACGAGGACGCTCGATCTGGTATTCGGCGTTCCATACGCGGGTGTGCAGGGTTGAGCGTGAGTATCGGTTTGGGCAGTAGGTGCTGTGCCGTGCTTTAGGCCGCCTTCGCGAGCAAGCCCGCTCCCGCAGGTGATTGGTGAGCGCCACAGAGCCCGTGTGGGAGCGGACTTGCTCGCGAAGAGGCACTCACCGTCACGAAAAACCCTCAGCCCCGCACCAGACTGCGCACCGCCACAATCTCTGGTACTTCGCGCTTGTGCATGTAAACGCGCAACGGCTCGGTGATGTTGAGGCGGTCATCGACATTCTGATCCAGCAACAACTGAATCAACTCGCGTTTAAGCGTCATGGTCTGCGGCGACGCGGGTGCCCAGACGAATTCACTGGCGGGAATAATGCCGTCGTCGGCCACGTCCATGCCGAACGAATCTTCGCTGAAACGCACGATGTACTGACCGGTTTTGCGGTTCAGGCCAACAAAGCCTTTGAGGTCGTCGGCGGCCTGGCAGATGAGTTGGGAGGTGATGTGCATGATAAACCTCACGAAAAATGATCGATGGTTTACACGCAGGGCATTGGACGGCGCGCTCTCTGCCGGAGCGTCTGCCGAGGGCAAGCGTACTGCAAACGGCGCCACAAAAGTGCAGAAAAAATCGCTTTTAATACGTTTATGTCGGTCTGGCGATGGCGGGCAATCGATTCAGTTGTTAAAAGGTACGTCTTTGAAACTGCCCTGCGAAAGGAACTCGAACATGCCCGCCACGTTCACCAAAAGCGCCCTCATGCTGAGCCTGCTGCTCGGCCTTGGTCAGGCGCATGCCGCCAGCCAGACTGATCCTGCTGCAGTCGCCGCCGCTCATGGCATTCCACATCCGGCGGTGATTGCCCACCGTGGCGCGTCCTTCGACGCCCCGGAATCCACCGCCGCTTCCTACAAACTGGCCCGTGATCTGGGTGCCGACTACCTGGAAATGGATTTGCAGCGCAGCAAGGACGGCGTGCTGTTCGCCCTGCACGACAACAACCTGCAACGCACCACCGACGTCGCGACCAAATTCCCGGATCGTAAAGACAGTCCGGCCAATGCCTTCACCATGGCCGAGCTGAAAACCCTCGACGCCGGTAGCTGGTACAACAAGGCGTACCCGGATCGCGCACGCCCGTCTTACGCGGGGCTGAAAATTCTGACCCTCGATGAAATCATCAATATTGCCCAGGCCAACCCAGCGCACAAACCTGGTCTGTATATCGAGACCAAAGAGCCGCAACTGTTCCCCGGGATCGAACACGATCTGAAAGAGAAACTGCAGGATCGCGGCTGGTTGAGCCGGGCAGGTTCGAAACTGGCGAAGAGCGAAACGAGCGTCGGTCAGGGTAAAGGCCGGGTGATCTTGCAAACGTTCGAGAAGAACAGCCTCGAACTGCTGCAAAAGGAAATGCCGCAAGTGCCGAAAATCCTGCTGCTGTGGGTGGGCGAAGGCGGCATGGAGCCGAAATCCAAGGTGACTTTTGCCGAGTCTGGCGAGAAGGACAAAAACGCGTTTTACGGTAAACAGGAACCGAAGTCCGATGCCGAGTTCAAGCAGTGGGTCGACTTCGCCAAGGCGCATGGTGCCATCGGTACCGGCCCTTCGGCGAAGCTGACCCATGGCGGCGACCAGAGCTACTCGGATCTGGTGCAGCCTTGGATGAACCAATACACCCACGATCAAGGCTTGCTGGTGCACGTCTACACCGCCGATGAGCCGGTGGACTTCGAGAAGGTCATGGCCGCAGGCGTCGATGGCATCTTCACCAACCGCGCCAGCGAACTGTTGAAGTTCTACAAACGCCCGGCAGCGGCCAGTGTTGATCAGGTGTTGAAGAACAACGGCTTTTGATCGGCCACCGGGGTGTCCGCATCGCGAGCCGGTTCGCTCCCACAAGAGCATTCTGCGGACGATGCGGTGTTTTAAGGGTGAATTAAGTTGCGGTGGTTAACCTGAGGCCACTTCAACAAACAACCCAAGGAATGACCCGATGAAAACGTTGACTGCCCTGTTTGCCGCCGCCGCTCTGACCCTCAGCGCAGGCCTGGCCCAGGCTGATGTGCGTGTCGATCAGATCCCCGAACTGGTCAAATCCGGCAAGATCAAATCGCTGGAAAGCATGAACCAGGAAGCGCTGAAACTGCACCCGGGGGCGACCATCACCGACACCGATCTGGATAACCACTTCAACGGTTATGAGTACGAAGTCGAACTCAAAACTGCCGACGGCAAAGAGTACGACGTGGACTTTGATGCCACCACCGGCAAGGTGCTGAGCAACAAACTGGATAGCTGATACACCTTGCACACCAAGCCGCTCGATCACTGGATCGCGCGGCTTTTTTGTGCCTGACAGCAAACCCTTTGGGAGTGGGCTTGCTCACGAAGGCGGTGCTGGCCGACGCCGTGGTGGAGGTGTCTTCACTGACTTCGCTGATCGACGTTTTGCGGGTCGCCGTGGCGAGGGTTTGATTGATCGATACAGAACTGAGGCCGACCATGGGAATGCTCCAATGCCGGTTATAGATAACCGGCCATCGATCATGCTCGCCGCCAATTGAGATTGACTGTGTACCGTCTCGGTATCCGATCCGGTACACAGCCAACGAGTCAGGCACTCAGGCGTGCGGTGACTTCGTTCAGTTGCCCGGACAGGCCGTGCAGGTTCTGGCTGGCGCTTTCGGTGCGCTGCACGTTGTCGAGGTTGGTGCTGGCAATCGAAGTGATCTCGGTCAGGTTGCGCGAGATGTCTTCGGCCACCGACGTCTGCTCTTCGGCCGCCGTGGCGATCTGACGGTTCATGTCGCGGATCGCTTCGACGGCGTGGGTGATGCGCTCCAGCATCGCGCCGGCCTGAGTGACTTGCTCAACGCTTTCGTCGCTGCGCGCCTGGCCGCTGTCAATGGCTTGCGCGGCGTCCACAGCACCGGTCTGCACGTTCTGGATGATCTGGTTGATCTCGATGATCGACTCCGCCGTGCGCTGTGCAAGGTTGCGCACTTCGTCAGCCACTACGGCAAAACCGCGCCCTGCCTCACCGGCCCGCGCCGCTTCGATTGCCGCGTTCAGCGCCAGCAGGTTGGTTTGCTCGGCGATGCCGCGAATCACTTCCAGCACTTTGCCGATACGGCCGCTGTCGGCTTCGAGACGACGGATCACCGTGGCGGTGTTGGTGATTTCGCTGCGCATCTGGGTGATGGAGTGGATGGTGCTCTGCATGACCTTTTCACCCTGTTGGGCAGACTGGTCGGCATCGTCGGCAGCACGCGCAGCGTCAGCCGCGTGACGCGCGACTTCCTGGGCGGTGGCGGACATTTCGTTCATTGCCGTGGCCACTTGATCGGTGCGGTTGAACTGCTCGTTGGTGCCGCCGGCCATGGTGGTGGCGATGGCGTTCAATTCGCCGCTGGCGCTGTCCAGATCGCTGGCGCTGCGTTGCAGGCGAGTGAAGGTTTCAGCAAGGAAATCACGCAGGGTGTTGGCGGCGGCCGCGAGGTTGCCCAACTCGTCCTGACGGTCGCTGACCACACGCTCGGCCAGTTTGCCGCGACTCAACTGGGTCACGTAATCAATCAGCTTGCGGATCGGCTCAACCAGGTTGCGGTTGACCAGCCACAGGCTCAACACACCGATCAACAGGCCCGACGCGAGCATCACCAACAGCCCAAGCCAGACGGTGCGATCGGCTTCGGCGCTGATCGATACCGATTGCTCGGTGCCCTGTTTGCGCAACTCGGCCACCAGTTCGCTCATTTGCTCGCTGGCGGCGCGGTCGACACCTTTGACGGCGTTGTCGCCGGCAACCGGATCGCCACCGGCGGCCACATAGGCATCGCGGCCCTTCTGATAAGCGGCACCGAGTTGGCGATGCTCGTCACGCAGACGTTCGATACGGGTTTTCAAACCGGGATCGATACTCTTCTGGCTGGCCAGTTCGCCGAGGATGTTCTGTACATCGCGCTGACGATCTTCGAACTGCCCCCAGTACTTGCTCAGATCCGCCGGTTGCTTGCCGCGCAGCAGGACGTTTTTCCATTCCTGCACCTGCACTTTGAATTGCAGGTTGGCTTCGTCGATCAGTTGCGAGGTGTGCAACGGACCGGCGATCAATCGGCTGTAGCTCTGCACGCCGTTGGACAGGAAATGAAAGCAGGCCAGTGCGATCAACAGCATCGCTAGCAGGCTGCCGCTCAGCAGGGCGAGAATTTGCGCTCTCAGGGATTTTTGCAGCATTGCAGGTACTCATGGCAGGGATGAGGCACGCCTGTTTCAGGCGTGAAAAAGTGGCCGGACTTCCCTGTCGGCGAACCGTGGCGTGGCCAACGGTGCGCAACCTAACGTACCCGTGATCGGCGCGCCAAAGCCGTTCTTGAGAGGTTCCCGACCGCCGGTAGCGCTTTGATTTGACGTCACTTTTTTGTCACGCAAACGTCATGTGACATTGCGATGATGCCCCTCAGGTGAACCTGTAACCCCTGCGCCAACCGCCCTCCTCGCAGCGAGCCTCCATGAACCACAGCCTCGATATCAGTCATCGCGACCCGGACTTGTTTGGCTTGCTCTACGGCTTCCGTTTTCTGCCGGGTGAGCGTGGTCGCGAAATCGATTCGGCCACCGCATTGCGCTGCCTGCAAGGTGACAGCGACAGCAATGAATTCCTCTGGCTGCACCTCAATCTGGCTCACGCCGCGTGCGAGCGCTGGATGAAAAGCCATCTGCAATTGCCTGAAGAATTTTTCGAAGCGTTGCATGAGGGCTCGCGTTCGACGCGCATCGAGCATGTCGACGCGGCGCTGTTGGCGGTGGTCAACGACGTGGTGTTCAACCTCAGCAGCATGGTGTCGTCGGATGTGTCGACGCTGTGGGTCTGCGTGCGCAGCAAACTGATTGTCAGCGCGCGCCTGCAACCGTTGCACTCGGTGGACAAACTGCGCTCGTCGGTGAAGGCCGGCGAACGCTTTCGCTCGCCCTCGGAATTGCTTGTACACCTGCTGCGCGATCAGGGCGAAGTGCTGACCCAGATCGTGCGCAAGACCAGCATGAGCGTCGATCAGGTCGAGGATCAATTGCTCTCCTCGCGGCTGTCGACCAACCGCGCCGAACTCGGTGCCAATCGCCGCGTGCTGGTGCGCTTGCAACGATTACTGGCGCTCGAACCCGGCTCTTTACTGCGCCTGCTCAACCGTCCGCCGCCGTGGTTGCAGAAGGAGGACGTGAAGGAGTTGCGCAAGTCCACCGAGGAGTTTGCGCTGATCATCAACGACCTCACCGCCCTTGGTGAGCGGATCAAGTTGCTGCAGGAAGAGATCGCCGCCAACCTCAACGAACAGAGCAACCGCACGCTGTTCACCTTGACCGTGGTGACGGTACTGGCGTTGCCGATCAACATCATTGCCGGTTTTTTCGGCATGAATGTGGGGGGCGTGCCGCTGTCGCAAGACCCGCAAGGGTTCTGGATTCTGGTGGCGCTGGTGGCGACGTTTACCGTGATTGCCGGGCGCTGGGCGTTTCGTAAACGTGGCGATTACTGATCCACTCTTTTTTGTGCCCATCACAGACAACGATGTGGGTCAGAGGGTTGAACGGATCACCTCACCGAGCCAATCCATGAACACCCGCACGCGTAGCGGTAAATGCCGCTGCCGCGCATACAGCAACGAAATCGCCATGGCTGGCGCGGTGTACTGCGCCAGCACCGTCACCAGTTCGCCGTTATCCAGATGCGGCTGCATGCCGGTGCGCGGCACCTGCACCAGACCAAAACCGCCCAGGCAGGCCGACTCGTAAGCATCGGTGCTGTTGACCGTCACGCTGCCAGCCATCGGCAAACGCCGGACCTGGCCGCCCTCCTCGTAGACAAAGCCTTCCGAACGCGCCCCCAAAACACCGACGTAATGCACCAGCCGATGCCGCGCCAGATCCTCCAGCGTTTGCGGCACGCCGTAGCGCGCCAGATAAGCGGGGCTGGCGCAGTTGATCATGGGAAAGTCGCCCAGATGCCGGGCCACCACCGATTGATCGGGCTGCGCGCCGATCCGCACCACACAGTCGAAACCCTCGCTGAGCAGATCGACCCGGCGGTCGGTGCTGCTGATTTCCAGTTCCAGATTGGGGTGGCGCGCCATGAACGACGGCAGGCGCGGCATGACCAGTCGCCGCGACAGGATGTTCGGCATGTCGACGCGAATCCGCCCCGTCAGCGAGGCCTCGTCCTGACGAAACAGGCCTTCGATCTCGTCCATGTGCGAAAGCAGATCCTTGCTCCGCTCGTACAACACCAAACCGTCCTGTGTTGCCTGCACTTTGCGCGTGGTGCGCTGCAGCAGCCGCGTGCCAAGCAACGTTTCCAGCGCCTGCACATGCTCGGACACGGTAGAACGCGGCAAGCCGAGGCTCTCCCCGGCGAGGGTGAAACTCGACAGTTCGCTGACCCGGACGAAGGTGCGCAGCAGTTCCAGTTTGTTCATCGGGGCACTCGCTGATTGTTCGGTTTATTCGACCAGTGATTCCGGTTTAGCTCTGTTTATCACCTAAGGGCGGATAAATAAACTTTGCTCCATCCACTCACCGCCATTGAGGAAGTCCCATGAATCGCAAAATCGCATTGATCACCGGCGCCAGCCGTGGCCTGGGCAAAAACGCCGCCCTGCACCTCGCCGCGCAGGGCATCGACATCATCGGCACTTACAACAGCCGCGCCGATGAAGCCCAAGCGCTGGTGACTGAACTGGAACAACTCGGCGCCAACGCCGTGATGCTGCAACTGGACGTGGGTCGCAGCGAAGGCTTTGCCGATTTCGCCGCGCAGGTCGAGCACGCGCTCAAACATTTTGAACGTCAGCGCTTTGATTTCCTGATCAACAATGCCGGCATCGGCGTGCACGCCCTTTTCACCGAAACCACACCGGAGCAGTTCGACCTGTTGATGAACATCCAGTTGAAAGGGCCGTTCTTCCTGACCCAGCAATTGCTGCCGCTGATCAACGATGGCGGGCGCATCATCAACATCTCCAGCGGCCTGACCCGCTTCAGCCTGCCGGGTTACGGCGCCTACGCCGCGATGAAAGGTGCGATGGAAGTGTTGACCCGCTATCAGGCCAAGGAGTTGGGTGCACGACAGATCGGCGTGAACATCCTCGCGCCGGGCGCCATCGAAACCGATTTTGGCGGCGGCGCAGTGCGCGACAACTCAGCAGTGAACGCCATGGTCGCCAGCAACACCGCGCTGGGCCGTGCCGGGCAGCCGGATGACATTGGTGGCGCGCTGGCGTTGCTGTTGTCACCGGGTGGGCAGTGGATCAATGGTCAACGGGTTGAGGCTTCGGGCGGCATGTTTCTCTGAGCCTCAAGACTGAGGCACAGATGACGCTTGCTGCTCAGACCGGGCGGGTCTTCAAGACCCGCTCGCGCACCACGTCATAACCCCAGTGATACACATAGGTGTACGGCAGAAAGAACAGCAACACGCCGATGTCGAGCAAAAACGCCTGCCACAAACTGACCGACAGCCACCCGGCAATCAGCGGCACACCCATCACGATCAAGCCTCCCTCGAACAACAAGGCGTGCACCATTCGCACCCAAGCGTTGCGCGCAATGTGCAGGCGCTCCAGCAGGCGGTCGAAGAAGCGGTTGAACACCACGTTCCAACCCAGCGCCAGCAACGCGATCAACACCGTCACCGCGCCCATGTCGAGCAATGGTTTTTGCATGATCCACGCCAGCAACGGTGTGCAGATCACAATGGCCAACAGTTCGAAACCGACAGCCTGCAAGATACGTTCAGTGATGGATTTGTTGGCAGTCATGACCTGACTCCTTGAGTGAAGGTGGTTGCCATGATCCAACACCGAACCGATACTTCATAACCAATAACCATCGATCAAGGCGATAGTTGATGATCTCGCAGGAAGTGTTGTTGGCGTTTGTTCAAGCGGCGACCCAAGGCTCGTTTTCGGCGGCGGCGCGCAAACTGGGGCGCAGTCAGTCGACCATCAGCGCAGCGGTGGCCAGCCTTGAGATCGATCTGGATTTGCAACTGTTCGATCGCAGCAGCCGCAAGCCGACCCTCACCCCGGCCGGCCATGTGATGCTGCAACGGGCCGAGGCGATTCTCACGGCCAGCAGCCGCCTGGAAATCACCGCTCGGCAATTGTCCCAAGGCGTGGAGCCAAAGCTGACCGTGGCGATTTCCGACACCTATCAATCAGCGCGTTTTGAAGCGGCATTGATCGGGTTCGAGCAGCGTTATCCGGATATGGAACTGGAGTGTTTGATTGCCGAGTGCGACGACTTGATCGAACTGGTGCAGCGCGGTCGGGCGCATTTGGCCTTCGCCGAGATGCAAGACAGCTACCCGCCGGATCTGTTGGCCTCCACCGTCGCCGAGCGCACCGATATCGCCCTGTTCGTCAGCCGCGAGCATGCACTGACGACGCTCAAGCACATCGACCAAGCGATCCTGGAACAACATCGCGAACTGCGCCTGGCGACGATCGTCAATCCATACGACAGTCGCGCCAAAGGCCGTGTGTGGTCGGCGCCCAGTTACCTGATGCTGATGGAAATGGCCGAAATGGGCTTCGGCTGGGCACCGCTGCCGCGTTGGCTGGTGGGGCGTTTCGGCAACGGCACGCTGGTGGAACTGAACGTGCGCGGCTGGCCGAAACCGGTGTTTGTCGATGCTTTGTGGTCGCGGCTGCATCCGCCGGGGCCAGCGGGGAGCTGGTTATTGAGCAAGATGCTGGAATAGCGTGGCGGCCATGCCAAAACTCCATGACCACCCCCAATCCCCTGTGGGAGCGGGCTTGCTCGCGAAGAGGCCGGTACGGCCAGCGCCCCGTTCGGATCAGTCCAACGCTAGCAACCGCGCTTCAATGAACCGCCGCTCCGGCGCTTGCCGCGTCAATTCCAGCGCCCGTGAATAAGCCACCCGCGCCTCTTCCACCCTGCCCAACTGCCGACAGAACTCCGCCCGCGCCGAATGTGCCAAGTGGTAATCCTGCAACTCGCCACGATCCAGAATCCCCTCGATCAAGTTCAACCCGGCCAAGGCCCCGTCACGCTGAGCCACCGCCACCGCCCGGTTCAACTCGATCACCGGCGACGGCAGCACCCGCAACAACACGTCATACAGCCCGACGATCTGCTGCCAATCCGTCTCCCCTGCCGATCCCGCCTCGGCATGCACCGCCGCTATTGCTGCTTGCAGACAATACGGCCCGAACCGCCGCGTAGTCAGCGCACGCTCCACCAGCGCACAGCCTTGGGCAATCAACCCGGCATCCCAACGCGAGCGATCCTGATCGCTCAGCAGCACCAACTCCCCGTTCGGCGAAGTGCGCGCCGGTCTGCGTGACTCGTGCAGTAACATCAGCGCCAGCAGTCCCATGACCTCGGGTTCCGGCAGCAACTCCATCAACAAGCGCCCAAGCCGAATGGCCTCACGGGTCAGGTCCTCGCGGATCAGTTCGGCGCCCATCGCCGCCGAATAACCTTCGTTGAATACCAGATAAATCACCCGCAACACGCTGTCGAGGCGCTCAGGCAATTCGCTCAGACCGGGAACTTGATAAGGGATTTTTGCATCACGGATCTTCGCTTTGGCGCGGACGATGCGCTGGGCAATCGTTGCCGGCGCCGACAGGAATGCGCGAGCGATTTCTTCGGTAGTCAGGTCGCAGACCTCACGCAAAGTCAGCGGCACTTGCGCATCCGCCGCCAGCGCCGGGTGACAGCAGGTGAAGATCAGCCGCAAGCGATCGTCTTCCACATCTTCACCACTCCAGTCGGCCTGTTCCAACGCTTCGAGTTGCACCAGCAGCAGCGGCTGAGAAGCCTTGAAACGCGCGCGCCGGCGCAACACGTCAATCGCCTTGAAGCGCCCGGTGGACACCAGCCAGGTGCGCGGATTGTCCGGCACGCCGTCATGCTGCCAGCGCTCGACCGCGACAAAGAACGCCTCGTGCAAGGCTTCTTCGGCGAGGTCGAAATCGCCGAGCAGACGAATCAGCGTCGCCAGAATCCGCCGCGAGTCTTCGCGATAGACCTGTTCGACCCGCGCCCTGACCTCAGACATTCAACTGGCGCACGGGGCGTACTTCAACGCTGCCGACCCGCGCCGCCGGAATGTTACCGGCGACCTGGATCGCTTCGTTGAGATCCTTGGCGTCGATCAGGTAGAAACCGGCCAACTGCTCCTTGGTTTCGGCGAACGGGCCGTCGGTGATCGACAGCTTACCGTTGCGCATACGCACGGTGGTCGCAGTCTGTACCGACTCCAGGGCTTCGGCCGCGAGCATCCGCCCGCTGCCCTGGATCGACTCGGCATAGGCCCAGCACTCGGCGTCTTCCGGGCTGTCGGGCGACGAATGCAGCAAGCGCTCATCGCTGTAGACCAGGCATAAATACTTCATGGCGTTCTCCTGATTCGAACGGATCAACTATGGCTGAAGATCAGGGCTTCTGATGGTTCGATGGCGATTTCCTCGAACATGAAGATAGGCGAGCCGGGGCACCTATCCATCTTTTGTTGTGAAGACACCTTTAGTCGTTCGGCGAATCGGTAGATCGACAGACGAAACAAAAAATTTCCGAGGAGGGCAAAGTCGCTAGAATCCGGGCCTCATCTTTGTAGGAAAAAGGAAATTCCCGTGTCAGCCAAACTCGTGCCCTACGACAGCCTCAACGCCTTGCAGCGTCAGCAGGTCGAGGCCATTGAAATTCGCGCCGAGCAGATCAAGTTCTCCGGTGATATCCACGGTGCCTTGCACACTTTGCTGTCGAAACCGGCGCCCGGCGTGAAGGGTTTTGTGCTGTTGGCGGACGAAGTGCCAGTAGCGTTCCTGTTGCTCAAGCGCCCACCGGTTTTACCGGCCTGGGCCGATGAACACAGCGCCACGTTGCATGCCTTGCAGGTCGATCATCGGGCACAGGGCAAGGGGTACGGCAAGGCATGCCTGCAAGCGTTGCCGGAGGTCGCGCGCCAGGCGTGGCCGGAAATCAAAGGCCTGGAATTGTCAGTGGACGCCGACAACGACGCCGCCATCGCGCTGTACGCCAAACACGGCTTCGTCGACAGCGGCGAAGCGTACAAGGGCCGGATCGGCTACGAGCGACGCATGGGGCTGTTCTTCTAAATCATCGAGGGGATGCACGATGATCGATTCAATCCACGCACTGGAAGCCATTTACGGATTGCCTCACGAGCGTTCAGTGCGCAAGCAGATCACTTTTCTCAACGAAGACTATCAGGCGATGGTGCGGGTCTCGCCGCTGGTGATCGTCAGCTCGGTGGGCACCGAAGGCCTCGACAATTCACCGCGCGGTGATGCGCCGGGGTTTGTGCGGATCATCGATGAGCGCACGCTGGCGCTGCCGGATCGCCCGGGCAACAACCGCATCGATACCTTGCGCAACGTGCTGCACGATCCGCGAGTGTCGCTGTTGTTCATCATTCCGGGGATTGGCGAGATGTTGCGGGTCAATGGCACGGCGCAGATCAGTGCTGAGCCGGAGCTATTGGATAGCTTTGCGGTAAATGGCAAACCGGCGAAAACCGTGTTGCTGGTGACCGTGCAAGCGGCGTACTTCCACTGTTCTAAAGCGCTTGTGCGTTCGGACGCGTGGAATCCTCAAACGCATCTACCGCGCTCTGCCCTACCGAGTGCGGGCGCCTTTCACAAGCGCCTGAGTGATGGCCAGTTCGACGCGGACAGCTACGACCGCGAAGCACCGAAACGAGTGCGTGACACACTTTACTAAGCACTCCAAACCACCCCTTGCCCCTGTGGGAGCGGGCTTGCTCGCGAATGCGGTGTGTCAGCCAAGTAGATATCGACTGAAACGGCACCTTCGCGAGCGAGCGCGCTTGTACACAGGGGGGCGCGTTTTTTAGAGGGTCAGGATCATCTCGTGCCACGCCATGCCGCCGTGATCGGACTCGGACGGTTTGATGTAGGCAAAGCCGAACCCGGCGTAAAGCGGAATGTGCTTTTCCTTGCACATCAGGTGAATCGTCGCCTTGTCCATCCCGCGCATGCGTTCGATGAACTCGGCCATCAGGCGCTTGGCCAGGCCCTGGCCCTGATAATCCGGGTGCACCACCACCGACATGATCACCACGTTCGGCCCCGCCGGATCGTGGCCGATCAGTTCCTTGAACGCCTCATCGGACATCTGCACATCAAACGCCGCACCCGCGTTGACGAAGCCTGCGACGACCCCGCCCACCTCGGCGACGATGAAGCCCTCCGGCCAGGTGGCGATGCGGGTGGCGATCTTCTCGCGGGTGGCGGCTTCGTCGCCTTCGTAGGCAACGGTTTCGATGGCGTAGCAGCAATCCAGGTCGGCGGCAGTGACGTTACGGATAAGGGTGTTCATGGCAGCTCGAAATCAGTGAAAACAAGGCTGCCAAGCATAAAGCACAAACACCGAGGCCGGTCAGTGAACGGCCTCGTGCATTGATATCAGGCCTTGAGCGGCAGCCAGATTTCCAGCGTGCCCGCATTGATCCTGGGGTTGAAATCTTCGCTGTATCGCTCGAATTCCGGCGCATCGGCGGCTTCGCGCCCCGATTGTGGCAGCCAGGTTTTCCAGATGTATTGAAAGGTCGCGGGCAACTGATCCAGTGAGCCTTTGTGCTCGAACACGGCATATTGCTGGGGCTGAATCTCGACCCAGCGATATTGCTCCGGCAGATCGTCAAGCTTGCTGATCTCAACGCCGGCAATGTACTCAAAACCACCCTGGCCATCAGGATTGCAGCAGATGCCGTAGGTCACTTCATTTTTCTGGCCCGGAATTTCGCCCAAGTGCGGGATGAATTTTTCCCAAAGCTGCGGGATGCCCTCGGTGGTGTCCTGAGTAAACCGTCCGCCCAGTCCGGCAATCAGCAGAAAGTGTCCATTTTCGAAGCGCGGTTGCGCCACTTCGACGCGTGTTTGCTCATCCATGATTCGACTCCGGAACAAAATAGGGGTTCGGCTGGTGAGTATAGGAAGCCCAAACCGATTCGCACGGTTACAGCGCGTGCAACTGCTCGACGGCGCCCGAACCGACAAACTCGTTATAGCCCGATACGATCACGTATACCGCGAAATAGCAGAAGATCGCTGCAGATGCCATGTATGAGTAGCGCAGCAATTTGTCGCCGAGCAGCTTGCCTCCGTGGCTTGCAGCGAAGCACAAACCGGCCGACCACAGCAGCCCGGCGCAGAGGAACCCGGCGAGAAACAGCGCCGAACTCAGCGGGCCACCGCCACCGGAACGGGCGATCAGCGTGCCGCCCACCGCCGCAAACCAGAGAATCGCGCTCGGCGACGACATGGCCAGAAAGATCCCGCGGAAGAATTCCTTGCGATGGGAGTTGTGCCCCACTTCAGCGGTTTGCGCGAGCAGCGCTTCGTGGTGAATTGCCGAATAAATCATCTTCGCCGCAAAGTAGATCAACAGCGCCGAACCGCCGATCCACAGGACCCAACGCACGGTTTCGTATTGCAGCAGCACGGTCATTCCGGCCAGTGCCAGCACCGCATAAACCAGGTCGCCGACGCAGGTGCCCAGGCCCAGTGCGAAGCCCTGAAAGTATCCGCGCTGCATCGCCAGGGTGATCATGGCGATGTTGGCCACGCCGATGTCCAGGCACAGCGAAAGACTCAGCAAGAAGCCGCTGGTGAATTCCATCAACCATTTTCCTTGGGCAAAAATTGTTAAAAAACGCGCTGGACAGTATGCCATCACTGACCTTATCTTCCGCCACAGGTCACCGCAGTGACCCGCGTCGCTCGGACGGTTCCGGGCGCTTACGTTATCCGAGGCAACAATGGCTGAACAAGGTTCGCCGCGCCGCTTTGCGCGCATTGATCGACTCCCCCCTTACGTTTTCAACATCACCGCCGAGCTGAAGATGGCCGCGCGGCGTCGTGGTGAAGACATCATCGACTTGAGCATGGGCAACCCCGACGGCGCCACGCCGCCGCACATTGTCGAAAAACTTGTGCAAGTCGCCCAGCGTGACGACACCCACGGTTACTCCACGTCCAAGGGCATTCCGCGCCTGCGCCGGGCGATTTCCAACTGGTACAAGCAACGCTACGAGGTCGATATCGATCCGGAAAGCGAAGCCATCGTCACCATCGGCTCCAAGGAAGGCCTGGCGCATTTGATGCTGGCCACACTGGATCAGGGCGACACAGTGCTGGTGCCGAACCCGAGCTACCCGATTCACATCTACGGCGCGGTGATTGCCGGCGCCCAGGTGCGTTCGGTGCCGCTGGTGCCCGGTGTGGACTTCTTCGCCGAACTGGAACGGGCCATTCGCGGCTCGATTCCGAAGCCGAAGATGATGATCCTCGGCTTTCCGTCCAACCCCACCGCGCAGTGCGTGGAGCTGGACTTCTTCGAGCGAGTCATCGCCCTCGCCAAGCAGTACGACGTGTTGGTGATCCACGATCTGGCTTACGCCGACATCGTCTACGACGGCTGGAAAGCGCCGTCGATCATGCAGGTGCCGGGCGCCAAGGACATCGCGGTGGAGTTTTTCACCCTGTCCAAGAGCTACAACATGGCCGGTTGGCGTATCGGTTTCATGGTCGGTAACCCGGAACTGGTCAACGCCTTGGCGCGGATCAAGAGCTACCACGACTACGGCACCTTCACGCCGCTGCAAGTGGCCGCGATTGCGGCGCTGGAAGGCGATCAACAGTGCGTGCTCGACATTGCCGAGCAATATCGTCAGCGGCGTAATGTGCTGGTCAAGGGCCTGCATGAACTGGGCTGGATGGTCGAGAACCCGAAAGCTTCGATGTATGTCTGGGCGAAGATTCCCCAGGCTTATGCACATCTGGGTTCGCTGGAATTCGCCAAGAAGCTGCTGGCCGAGGCCAAGGTTTGTGTCTCGCCGGGGGTCGGGTTTGGTGAGTACGGCGATGACCATGTGCGCTTTGCGCTGATCGAGAACCAGGACCGGATTCGTCAGGCGGTACGCGGGATTCGCGGGATGTTCAGAGCCGATGGTTTGGTCCCGAAAACCGGCGCCTGACACATTTCCCGCTCCCACACTGGTTTTGGGTGAACCATAAAATCCGCCCACAAAAAAACCGCATCGCTGCGGTTTTTTTGTGCCTGACGATATCGCTTAAACGAACAGCGACAACAGCAGGATAAAGCCCAACGCGACGATGGAGAGGATGGTTTCCATCGCCGTCCAGGTCTTGAATGTCTCGGCCACGGTCATGTTGAAGTATTGCTTCACCAGCCAGAAACCGGCGTCATTGACGTGGGACAGGATCAACGAACCGGCACCGGTGGCAAGCACCAGCAGTTCACGGTTAACGCCAGGGATCATCCCGACCACCGGCACCACGATGCCTGCACCGGTGATGGTCGCCACGGTAGCCGAACCGGTAGCGACGCGAATCACCGCCGCCACCAGCCACGCCAGCAGGATCGGCGAGATCTGTGCGCTGACCGCCATGTGACCGATCACATCACCCACACCGCTGGTGACCAGCATCTGCTTGAAGCCACCGCCGGCACCAATGATCAGGATGATCGCAGCCGTGGGTGCCAGGCTCGAATCCAGCCATTTGAGAATCTGCTGGGAGCCGATGCCTTGCTTGTGACCGAAGGTGTACAGCGACAGCAGCAACGCCAGCAGCAACGCCGAGATCGGGTGGCCGATCATGTCCATCCAGGTACGGAAGAAATGGCCGTCCGGCAGCGCCACGTCTGCGAAGGTTTTGAGCAGCATCAGGAACACCGGCAGCAGCACGGTGATCAGGGTGATGCTGAAGCTCGGCAGCTTGGTCGAATCGGTTTCACGGGCCAGTTGATCGACCAGTTCCTGATTCGGGTGACCCGGAATGTGCTTGGCGATGAACGTACCGAAGATCGGGCCGGCAATGATTGCCGTCGGCAGCGCGACGATCAGACCGTAAAGAATGGTCTTGCCGATGTCAGCGCCGAACACGCCGATGGCCAGCAGCGGGCCGGGGTGCGGTGGCACCAGACCGTGCACGGCGGAAAGGCCGGCGAGCAGAGGGATGCCGATCTTGATGATCGACACGCCGGTACGACGGGCAACGATGAACACCAGCGGAATCAGCAGCACGAAGCCGATTTCGAAGAACAGCGGGATGCCCACCAGGAACGCGGCAAACATCATGGCCCACTGGACCTTGTCCTTGCCGAACGCGCGAATCAGGGTCTGGGCGATCTGATCCGCCCCGCCCGACTCGGCCATCATTTTGCCGAGCATGGTGCCCAGCGCGAGGATGATGCCGACAAAACCGAGCACGCCACCGAAACCGTCCTGGAACGCCTTGATGATGGTGCCGATCGGCATGCCGGAGGTCAGGCCGAGGAAGGCGGCGGCGATGGTCAGGGAAATGAACGGGTGAATTTTGAACTTGGTGATCAGGATAATCAGGCCGATTACCGTGACCACTGCATCGAGCAGCAGGAACGAGTCGTGGGACATGCCAAACATTAGGGGTGTCTCCTGGTTGTTGTTGTTATTAAAGCGGGTTGATCAGAAGTCGTGAGGACAGCGCTATCTGCTTGAACACACTCATACCGCCGGTTTCAGACCGTGGGCCTGCCACCAGACGTGAGCCTGTTCGGCCAGTTCTTCAACGCTGTGGATCGAAGCATTCAACGCCAGGGTCAACGGCTCGCCGACCGGCGATTGGAGGGTGGCGAACTGGCTTTCGATCAACGTGGCCGGCATGAAGTGGCCCGGGCGGTGGGAGACACGCTCGGCGGCGACTTCAGGGGTCAGTTCAAGAAACACGAAACCCAGGCCCGGCAAGGCACTGCGCAGCACTTCGCGGTAACTGTGTTTAAGCGCCGAACAGGTCAGCACCGGGCGCTGGCCTTGTGCATCGACGCGACGCAGTTCATCGCACAGGCTGTCGAGCCAGCCGGCGCGGTCTTCGTCGTTCAGGGGGATCCCCGCGCTCATCTTTTCGATGTTGGCGGCCGGATGAAAAGTATCGCCTTCAATGGCAGTGGCGCCGCTCAATTGGCACAGGGCCTCGCTGACGCACGTCTTGCCGCAACCGGCAACGCCCATGATGACCAGGGCGGTGATGGGATGACTCATATAACACCTCAGCGCGCAGACAGCGCTACCTTTGCTAGCTATGACTCTAGTGCACAGGCAGAAGTTGCCGACGCCTTCTTGTCGTTTTTTTGGGTTGCAGCAGGTTTGTTCCCGATACCAAAAAGCGAGGATCAGGCAGGATCTCGCTCACGCATTTGCAGCTGCATCAGGACAGCGCTACCTTAGTGCCTTGATTTTTGTTTGGCAAGCCGCCCGATGACCACCCCTAAAAACGATAAAAATACCCGCACCACCGGCCGTCCCACCCTCAATGAAGTTGCCCGCCTGGCCGGCGTGAGCCCGATTACCGCCTCCCGCGCGTTGCGTGGGGTCAGCACCGTGGCCACCGAACTGGTCGAAAAAGTCCAGAAAGCCGCGCTCGAACTCAACTACGTCGTCAACCCCGCCGCCCGTGCCCTGGCCTCGGCCCAGAGCCATTCAGTGGTGGTGCTGGTGCCGTCGCTGTCCAACCTGCTGTTCATCGATACGCTGGAAGCCATTCATCGGGTGCTGACGCCCAAGGGCTTCGAAGTGCTGATCGGCAACTTCCACTATTCCCGTGATGAAGAAGAGAACCTGCTGCGCAACTACATGGCTTATCGGCCACGCGGTTTGCTGCTGACCGGGTTTGATCGCACTGAAAGTTCACGGCGGATGATCGAAGCCAGCAACATTCCCTGCGTGTACATGATGGAACTGGACAGCGCCGCCGGGGTGAATTGCGTCGGGTTCTCCCAGCTCAGCGCGGGCGAGACGGCGGCCAAACATTTGTTGTCCCGTGGGCGCAAGCGTCTGGCTTACATCGGCGCGCAACTCGATCAGCGCACCTTGTTGCGCGGTGAAGGTTTTCGCAAAGCCTTGCAGAAGGCCGGGAGGTACGACCCGGATCTGGAAGTGCTGACCCCCCGTGCGTCGTCCGTGGGGTTGGGCGGCGAGTTGTTTGTGCAATTGCTGGCAGCGCACCCGGATGTCGATGCGATCTTCTTCGGTAACGACGACCTGGCGCAGGGCGCTTTGCTTGAGGCACTACGCAATGGCATCAGGATTCCCGAGCAAGTGGCGATTCTGGGCTTCAACGACTTGCCGATGTCCGAGCACATGGTGCCGCGCCTGAGCAGCATCAATACCCCGCGTGAAGCGATTGGCCGGCGGGCGGCGGAACAGATGCTGACGTTGATGGCGGGTAACAGCGTGGCGCGTCCAGTCGAGGACATGGGCTTCGAACTGAAAATCCGCGAAAGCACATAACACCGCTCCCACACTAGATTGGCGCAACACTCTAGTGACCGAGGCGCTCAACCAGTGCCAACGCACCCTTCTGCAGCGGTTGGCTCTTGAGCCACACCGCATGCACCGGCAGCACCAGACCGTTTTCGATGTTGCGAAAGTTCAGCCGTTTCAAGCGCCCCGAGTCCAGCCGCGACTGCACCACCGACAACGGAAAATTGCCCCATCCCAATCCTGCCTCGACCATCTCCATTGCCGTCTCAAGGTTGTCGGTGCGCCAATACGATTGCGCCACCAACGGTCGTGTCTCGCTGATCGGCAAGTCACGACTGGCCACAACGATCTGGCGCACCTGCACCAAATCCTCCAAGAACAGATCCTGCCCCTGCAACAACGGGCTGTTCGCCGCCAGTGTGGCGATCATGCGTTCACTGCCAACAAACTGAAAGCGCTCCAGCACGTTCACACTCAGCCCGGCGAATGCGATACACACATTGACGCGGCCACTGTGGAGCATCGCCAGCACGTCATCCTGGGGCGCGGTCAGCACTTCGATGTCGAGCAGCGGGTGACGCTCGGCAATTACCCCTATCGCCGCCAGCAAACGATGGCGATCGATGTCCGCCGCCACGCCAATCGACAGTTTGCTCTCCAGCCCCAAGGACAACTCCACCGCGTGCACTTGCAGTTGTTTGAGCTGTTCGGCAATAAGCCGTGCATGGGGCACCAGCGACAGGGCCATTGCCGTCGGTTGCGGTTCGCGATGACGGCGGTCAAACAACGAATAGCCGAGTTCGGCCTCAAGGTTGCCAATGCCCATGCTCACCGCCGACGGGACTTTGCCCAAGGCCCGAGCGGCGGCGGAAAACGAACCGCGTTCGATCACGGCAAGGAACAGTTCGATGCTGTCACTGTTGAAATTCAACTTGGCTTACCTATCAATAGAACTGAAAGCTGCTGACTTTTTCTGTCAGCCCTATTGAAGCTATCTTTCGCCGCCTTCGCCAGCCCCGCTGGCTAACAAGTGGCAAGAAAGAGGCAACTCCATGCAAGGCGTCAAACGCAAACTGGTCTATGTGTCGCTTTACGAAGTGATCGGCATGACCTTCTCCGCCCTCGGTCTGGCGCTGTTGTCCGGCACCTCGCCGGGCAGCACCGGGCCGCTGGCCGTGATCATCACCACCATCGCCGTGACCTGGAATTTCATCTACACCTCGATGTTCGAACACTGGGAAAGCCGCCAGCCATCACGCACCCGCACGGTCAAGCGACGCATCGCCCACGCCGTTGGTTTTCAACTGACGTTGATCGTGTTTCTGATTCCGTTGATCGCGTGGTGGATGAGCATCAGCCTGGTGCAGGCGTTTGTGCTGGATCTGGCGCTGATCATCTTCATCCCGTGCTACACGTTTGCGTTCAACTGGTTGTTTGACCGGGTGTTTGGTTTGCCGGCCTCGGCGCTGCCGGAATCTGACGCTGGAGCACATTGCCCGACGCTGACAGATTGCGGTGATCCACTGCCGCCAACCGGCAAGGGATGACCGCTTTTTCAATCGACTGAATCAAACAACCCTATGAAGTAAAAGGCTTTATTGATCGGGCATGGTAATTGCTCCTGCATGGCGGTCAGTCATTACCTACAGGTCAATTCATCATGTTGGTCAGTGCCAAACAAATGGAAATTCTGCCGCTGCCCAAGCGGCTGGCAGAGGACGCGACCGCCACGGCGGCCGCCGGTCTGCAAGGCGGCCTGCACGGCGCGATGCTGCAAGCGCTGCAAAACCAGGTGCAGACGCAAAACAGCGAAGCCACCGCCAAGGTGCAAGCTTCGGCCACGCAGATTGCCACTCAGCAAGTCAGCGCTGCCGCACGCCTGAGCGATAACGTCGACGAAGCCTTCGCCAAGACCCGCGTCGGCCTGCAAACCACTGACACTTCGCACGCAACCAAAACCACCGGTTCCGCCACCGACGAGTTCAAGGACTACATGAGCAAGACGCCTGAACAGCGTCTGCGCGACAGTATTCTCAAGGACATGGGCATCACCGAAGACGACATCAAGAACATGCCGCCGGAGAAACAACTGGCCATCGGCAAAGAGATCGCCCAGCGTTTGCAGGACAAGATGCAACTGGCGCAATCGGAGAAAGAAAACGTCAATGACGTCAAGGACAGCGACAAGATGGCGAATACGTTTCTGGCTGCGCTCTGAGCTCAAGCCAGCATGAAACCTGATGTGGGAGCGAGCAAGCCCGCTCCCACAGGGGTGGGGTGGTATGGTCAGTTCAACTGCAACGTCTCATTGAACTGGCTGATCGCATCCACCACATGCCGTGAGCCCTGCTGAATCTCCAGAATCACCTCCCCCGCCTCATTGGCCAATTCGACGCCAAGGCCCGTTCGGTTCAGGCTCGATTGCATGCTCGACACCGCGCTCAACGACAAGTCGTGGTTTTTGCGCACCACGTCGACAATTTCCAGGGTCGCCTGACTGGTGCGTGCCGCCAGGCTTCGAACTTCATCGGCGACCACGGCAAAACCGCGTCCATGTTCGCCGGCCCTCGCCGCTTCAATGGCGGCATTGAGCGCCAGCAGGTTGGTCTGATCGGCGATGCCGCGAATGGTCTGGACGATGGTGCCGATGATGTCCGATTGTTTGCTCACCGCATCGATGCTCACCGCAGCTTCGTTGAGGTCGTGGGAAATGTCCTGAATGATCTGCACCGTTTGCTGCACGACTTGGGAGCCTTTTTGCGCACAGGCGTCGTTTTGTACGGAAGTGCTGTGGGCTGATTCCGCAGCGTTCTGCAGGGTGGTCATCTGTTGGGTGATGTCGCTGGCGAACTTCACCACTTTGTACAGCCGCCCTTTGGCATCGAACAACGGGTTGTATGAGGCCTCCAGATAAACCATTTGCCCGGATTTGTTCTTGCGCTCGAAACGGTGCGAGTGATACTCGCCGCGATTGAGCGAAGCCCAGAACGCCTTGTATTGCGCAGACTCGGCTTCGGCGCGATGGCAAAACAGGCTGTGGTGATGGCCGACGATTTCGCTGAGCGAGTACTGCATGGTCTTGAGAAAATTTTCGTTGGCGGTAATCACATTGCCCTCAGGGGTGAACTCGATCACTGCCATGGAGCGACCGATCGCCGCCAGCATGCTTTCCTCTTCATGCTCCTTGTTGATCCGCGCGGTAATGTCCGCCGCCACCTTGATCACACTTCTGACTTGCTTGTCCTGGCCATACACCGGCATGTAACTGGCTTCGAGCCAGACTTCCTCGCCGCGCTTGTTCAAGCGTTGGAAAGTGCCGCTGATCGGCTCACCACGGGCCAGGTCGCGCCACAAACTGGCGTACTCTTCGCTGCGATAAAACGCTTCTTCACAAAAGATCCGATGATGTTTGCCACGCACTTCCTCGGCGCCATAGCCCATGGTCTTGCAGAAATTTTCGTTGGCATCCAGAACGATACCTTCAGGGCTGAACTCAATCATCGCCATCGAGCGGCTGATCGCGTCCAACTTGGCGCTGGCTTCGGTCAGGGCACAACTGAAGCGTTCGATTTCCTGCAGATCAGCCTTGTGATGTAGGTTGAACATGTTTGTATCACCTTTCGCGCGGACTTTTGATTTGATGAAAGTTCAGGTCTTTCAAGATCCATCACTACGTTCCACAGAACAGGCACACGCACTCCTCCACGGGAGGAAGTTGTCAGGTGATAAATGATGATCAATCGGAGTGTCCATGCAGCGACGCTCTAATCAAGACATCCTTCTCTTGATAGCCCGCCTGCGGGCCAGCCCTAACGCGTTGAAGAACTTCCATTTAAATGACGCTCCTTGTTGGTTCAGTGTCGGTGCCTTGGAATGCGCACTCTGGCAGCGTGAAATCACGGACTAACCCGTACGATCCACAAGGTTAGTTAAGTGTCAGCATAGACAGCGAAAAGCCTTGCGCAAGGCCACTAGTCGGCCAGTATCTGGCACTTTTTGCACAAGAATCGGTTCAGCGAAGGGATAGGTCGGCGGGTCGAAGGCCATCACGCGGGGTGGGCGGCGTCGAAATGATCGGGACATGGCGTTGACCGGAACGGGAATCCTCCCCTCTGTGCAGCCGCGGTGAATGAATTTTGCAGATCACTTGCGAATTCAGGCAGGAGCCCGAGAACCGGGCTCCGGAGAGGCGTGATCAATGACCGAAGATGTCGACTTTCTTGGCTTTTTTCTCGGCGCGTTTTTCAATCGCGGTCTTGGCCGGCTTCTTCTTCGCGGCTTTCTTTGAATCCATACCTTTGGACATGATGCGTACTCCACTCACAGGGGATGTGAGATCAGGTATACACCTATCCCGCCGCGCGCGTTCTTTTATAATCGCCGCTTTGCCCACCGACAGTCCGAACCCATGCCTGACACCCAATACAGCCTGCTCGACGAGTCTCTTTGGCCGTTGATGAACAAGTTTTACCGCCGCCACCAATCCTCGATGAAAGCCGTGCGCGAGGCGCATTTGTGGGTGGCACGCCGGGGAGAGATTGTCGCTGCGTTGTGTTTACGGCCAGTGTCGGGCGGCCAATGGTTGACCGGGTTGTTCGTCGATCCCGGATGTCGTGAGCAGGGGATTGCGGCCAAGCTTATGGACGCCGCGCTAGAGGACATGACGCAGCCCGTGTGGCTGTTCTGCCATCCGGATTTGCGTGGTTTTTATGAGCGACGCGGGTTCAGTTTCGACCCGCCCCTGCCCCAGGCGATGGCTGAGCGGTTGAGCCGCTATGCGCGCTGCAAGCCAATGATTGCGATGGGGCTGAATCAATAGAGATCCAATAGGGGCGATTGTGCCGGACTCGGATCAATCGTCTGCGGCGGGATCGAGATCCGGGAACATCACCTCGGTGAAGCCGAACTTGCTGAAATCAGTGATGCGCGACGGGTACAGCCGACCGATCAGATGATCGCACTCGTGTTGCACCACTCGCGCGTGGAAACCTGAAGCGATACGCACGATCGGCTCGCCCTTCGGATCAAAGCCCTCATAACGAATCTGCTGATAACGATCCACCGCGCCACGCAAACCCGGCACCGACAGACAGCCTTCAAAGCCCTCTTCGGTGAATGGGCTCAGTGGTGTGATCAGCGGGTTGATCAGGATCGTCTGTGGCACCGCTTCAGCGTCCGGGTACCGTTCGCTGTGCTCGAAACCGAAGATCACCAGTTGCAGGTCGATACCGATCTGCGGTGCAGCCAGGCCGACGCCGCCGACGCTTTCCATGGTCTGGAACATGTCGTCGATCAGTTGCCACAACTCAGCGCTGTCGAACATTTCGGCCGGTACCGGCGGGGCGATGCGCAGCAGGCGCTCGTCGCCCATTTTGAGGATTTCACGGATCATGATCAGGCTTCGTCAGTGTCCGGCTTGAGCGAATGATCGCGGCCCAGGCCCGAGACATGTTGTTTGGGATGTTCGTCGAGTTCGCCGGGGACTTTCTCGCCCGAGTCCTTGCCCTCGTGGGACATGTGTTCGATCACCGCATTCATCTCCGCGCCGAGCAACAGCACCGCCGAGGAAATGTAGAAGTACAGCAACAGCACGATGATCGCCCCGATGCTGCCATACATTGCGTTGTAGTTGGCGAAGGTTTTCACATAAAACGCGAAGCCCAGTGAGGCAATGATCCACACCACGACTGCCAATACCGAACCCGGAGTGATGAAGCGGAACTCCTGTTTGACGTCCGGCATCACGTAGTAGATCAGTGCCACGGCAACCATCATCAGAATCACGATGACCGGCCAGCGCGCGATGGTCCAGACGGTGACGATGACTTCTTCCAGGCCAACCTGCGCGGCGATCCAGCCCATCACTTGCGGCCCGAGCACCATCAGCGCGGCGGCGGCCAGCAACATGCCGGCAATGCCGACGGTGTAGAAAATCGACAGTGGAAAACGCTTCCAGACCGGCCGGCTTTCGACCACATCGTAGGCGGCATTCATCGCGCTCATCATCAGGCGCACGCCGGCAGATGCGGTGTACAGGGCAATCACGATACCGACCGAAAGCAGCCCCCCCTTGGACTGCTGTAACTGATCAATCACCGGGTTGACCTGTTCCAGCGCCTGCGGTGGCAGCACCAGTTCCGATTGCAGACGCAGCCAGGTAAAGAAGTCCGGCAGGTGCAGGAAACCGATCAGCGCAATCAGGAACAGAATGAACGGGAACAGCGAAAACAGCATCTGGTAGGCCAGTGCCGAGGCGTACGTCGACATCTCGTCGTCGATGAATTCAGTTACGGTGCGTACCATCACCCGGTGCAGGGGCAAACCTTTCATGTCCGGAAATATCATTCGCGTCTCCTTTCGCCGCATTACAGGTTGAAGTCGTGGCGACTCAGGGGCCGTTTTTTACATCACGTTAGCCTACTTGGCGAGCCTCGGTGGGTCAGCGCCTGTTGAGGATACAAAAACGGCCATCCTTGGATGGCCGTTCGTGTCTTTCGTTCAAGGCCCGATTACGCCTTGTCGACGCCCTTCTTGATGGCGTCTTTGGCTTTGCCGACCGCTTGCTGGGCTTCGCCCTTTTTCTCTTGCAGGGTGCCTTCGGCTTGCAGTTTGGTGTTGTCAGTGGCTTTACCCACACCTTGCTTGACGTTGCCGACCGCTTCATTGGCCATGCCTTTTACTTTATCGCCTGTGCTACTCATGGTGTTTCTCCTTGATGCATTAACGAGGAAAAGTCATTACGTAAGGATTGACCGACCCCGTTTGCGCCAAGTTTCATTTTTTTCAGGGGTTCATTTCGTCGCAGCATGCAGGTTGGGCTTTATGTTTGCCGGCGTTGCCTTGAGAATGCGCTCCATATGGGCGCCAAGCGCCAGGAACCGACCCCGCAGGAATGTTATGAAACTCGATAAAAAGCAGGCCATTGCCCGTCGAAACCAGGAACTGGGCGGCGCTGTGCTCGGCACCAACAACTGCCACTTCGCCGAACTGAACCGCAACCGCAACATCTGGTGGTTCGACCTGCCGGTAACGCGCCTGGCCGTGGGTCAGTACGAGTGGATTCACCTGCTGATGCACACGCCGGCCACCGACGAACTGCTGCACCTGAAAGTGCCGACGGTGTTCCTGCGCGAGAAGCTGGAAGGGCTGGTGATTCGCAACGAGGGCAAGCGCAAAGCGGCGCTGAGCCTGGAATTGAGTGCGGACAAGGATTCGTATCTGCAGGACATGCGTCCGGCAGGAACCAATGTGAATTTCGCGCCATTTCGCCAGTAACCGCGAAAACGGCCTCACAGGCACAGAATTTCTCCCGACCTGTCTAGTCCTGAAATAGGTTTACACCTATCTCACCCTAACGCCCGATGCACTGCATCGGGCGTTTTGTATTTTAAGGACAGGTGCGGGCGCTCTTGGTTGTAGATCAAGACCGCTTCCCGCACCAT